>NZ_CM001466.1:450865-558120 GCF_000231055.2 Saccharomonospora azurea NA-128
CGGCGCTGCATGACCTGTCCTCCCGGTCCCGCCTATAGGTTGGCACGACCGAACTGAGGCTCGCCTCAGCGCCCGGGCGTGCGCGCGTCGCGTAGGTCGCGGCGACTGACACGGCGACCATCTCGTCACGGTCGAGGTGCTGGCCGCTGAATCCGGAGATGCCTGGAAGCAGTATGCGACGGGCGACCATAGTCGGTGCCGGAGAGAAGGAACACGATGACTGTTGACGACGATGCCGCACCTGCGGTCAGACCCAGTCGCCGCCGATGGTGTTCGTCGCAGGAGCGGCAGTGGGGCTGCTCTGCCGGGGCATCATGGCAACTGTGAAGGTTGAGCTGTTCTATTTCGATGGATGCCCGAACTGGCGCCTCGCCGAGGAACGTCTCCGCGAGGCCCTCGCGGCCGCGGGCCTCGCCCCACTGGAGATCTATCACCGCACCGTCGAGACGAAAGCGGAGGCCGAAGCGCTGCATTTCCCTGGATCGCCCACCATCCTCATCGACGGGCTCGATCCTTTTCCCTCACCGCCCCAGACCCATGGGTTGTCCTGCCGCATGTACGCCACGCCAGCGGGGCTTGCCGGCGCACCCACCGTGGAACAACTCGTCCAGGCGCTCACCAACGCACGCTGAGTTGCTGTCCTACAGCACCGGGAATAGGAATGTCAGCCGCGGGGGGCGTACATGATGACCGCGACTCCGGCCAGGCAGATCAAGGCGCCGATGACATCGAATCGGTCGGGTCGATAGCCGTCAGCGATCATGCCCCAAGCCAGCGATCCGGCGACGAACACGCCACCATAGGCGGCCAGGATGCGCCCGAAGTGGGCGTCGGGCTGCAACGTCGCCACGAACCCGTACAGGCCGAGGGCGATCACTCCCGCGCCGATCCATATCCATCCTCGGTGTTCCCGGACACCTTGCCACACCAGCCAGGCGCCACCGATTTCTGCGATGGCAGCCAGCACGAACAGCACGATTGAACGCAGGACAAGCACGACGAATCTCTCTCGGACGACGACGCAAGCGGCTGAAGGCCGCACGTCGAGGGTAGTCAGTCGGTGGTGCCGAACACCTCGGCCAGCAGCGGCGCGGCGTCGGGTGAGGCGTGGACCTTCAGCTCCACCCGACCGTCTCGCAGCCGCACTGCGAATTTGAAGAAGGCGCAACAACGTTGTTCGGCAGCGGCGAGCTCGGCCACTGGCCCGGCCCGTTCGGTGGGCAGGCGGAACAATAGGCCGTCGTCGACGTTTTCCCGTTCGGCTCCGGCGAGCAGTTGCCGCCATTGGGCGATGCGTGCGGCCTGGTTTTCGGCGGTCAACGTGCACGCGATGGGAGCGGGCTCCGGCAGGGCTGGTGGCCGGCCGAGGCGGACGCCGTTGGCGCGGACGGCTGCTAGACCTTCGCGGGTGCCTTCGGTGATGAGTTCGCGGATGAACTCGGGCCAGCACGGCGAAGACGTGGAAGACCAGGCGGCCGCCTGGGGTGGTGGTGTCGAGGTTCTCGTGCGGCGAGGTGAATCCGATCCCGCGGCGACGCAGCTCGCTGACCAGGGACAGCAGGTCGGCGAGGCTGCGGCCGAGGCGGGAGAGCTCCAGGACGACGAGGTGTCGCCTTCGCGGAGGTAGTCAGGCACGCCCACAGCTCGGGTCGTTCGGCGTTCTTGCCGAACAGCTTTTCCTCGAACACCCGGATGCATTCGGCGCCGGTGAGGGCGTCGCCCTGGCGGCGCAGGCTCTGATCCCGGGTGGAGACCCGGCGTAGCCGACGCGGGCGCCGCCGCCGATCGCGTCGAGCGGGTCGCCGTCCAAAACGAGGTCAGCTGGGGTGTCGATCATCGGGCACATTCCATGATCGCGAGCAGCCCGACTGTACGACAAAGGGTCCTGATCAGGTTGTTGGATACCCCGGCTTAACACGTTTTTCCGGCACTGCGGAGCCGGTCTGGAGCCCGGTCGGCGGCCTGGTCGAGCTGCGTGTTGAGAAACGTTCCTTTTTTGAACAGGTGGCTCAGGGGTCCCGGCGTTGGCTGTTGTCGGGGTGGGTGTGGTTTTCGATGATGCGGCAGACGACGGCGTTTTCCCCGCGGCGTTGGCTGTCTCGGGCGGCCTGGCGGGCACTGGCCAGTGAGCGGCGGAGCTGGCGGAGCTCGGCGAGGGTGCGGTCGATGTCGGCGATGCGGGTGTCGAGGAGTTCGGTGACGTGCCCGCATGGGGTAGCGCCGTCGCGCTGCAGGTTGATGATGTTTTTGATCTCGGGCAGGGTCAGGCCGAGTGTTTTGGCCTGGCGGATGAACTGCAGCACGGCGACGTCGTTGTCGCTGAACAGGCGGTAGCCGGCCTGGGTGCGTTCGGCGGGTGGCAGGAGTCCTTTGGATTCCCAGAGCCGGACCGCTTTCGCGCTGACACCGGCAGCCTTGGCCGCGGTTCCCACGGTCATGTCCATCACCGCCTCCTCCCGGCCTGTTGGGTGTTCTTTCTTGACCTTACCCCTGGGGCAAGGTTTTAGCGTGTGGCTCAGGGCGGAAACCGCAGGTCAAAAGATAAAAGATGGGAGTGCGTGGTCGTGGACACGCTGGTGTTGCGGGTGTCGGGGATGTCGTGCGGCGGGTGCGAGCAGCGGATCGGCGCGGTGCTGCGCCGGGTTGAGGGGGTGCGGGAGGTCGCGGCGGATCACACCACTGGGGCGGTGCGGGTTCACGTCGGTTCGGAGCTGCTCGATCGCGGTGTGCTGGCCGAGCGGTTGGAGTCCGCCGGTTACGAGGTTGTCGAGGGGACGGGACGGTGAGCACCGCGGTCGCGGCACAGCCGGAGTTGTGGGCGGCGGAGTCCAGCCCTACGCGGCCCGGAACTCCCGAAGCTGTCCTGAGCCGCAAAGTAACTGATGAGTAGGTTTACCCCTGCGTGCGTAGCTATCACCCCAGCGCCGGACTGAGTTTGGGTGTCGGGAAACGGTCGTTTGCCGACACCTCGGACGAGCCGAGCGTTTTCGCAGGTGACCCGTGTCGACAAATCGCGTCGACAAACAACGTCGGCAAACGGTGTGATCGACTATTGTCACGCTGATGGAGATCGGCTACATGCGCGTGTCCACCGGCGACCAGAACCCCGACGCCCAGCGCGACGCGCTGATCCGCGCCGGCGTCGCCGAGGAGAACATCTACGTCGACTACACCTCCGGCGCGAAGTCCTCCCGGCCACAGTGGGACGTGGTGAACAAGGTGCTGCGCGCTGGAGACGTTCTCGTATGCACCCGCCTGGACAGAGTCGGGCGCTCGACCGCGCATCTCGTCTCACTGCTGGACGAGTTCCGCAGGCGCGACGTCGCGTTCCGGTTCCTGGAGCAGGGCATCGACACCACCACCGCTGAAGGTCGGATGGTCTACCGGATGCTGGCCGCCGTCGCCGAGTTCCAGCGCGACCTCATCGTGGCCAACACCCACGAGGGCCTGGCGGCGGCCCGCGCCCGTGGCCGGAAGGGCGGTCGGCGACCGAAGCTCACCGCGTACCAGGCCGAGCTGGCCCAGCAGCTCTACGACGCACGCGAGAAGACCGTCCAAGAGATCGCCGACCTGTTCACCGTGCCCCGCAGCACGGTCTACGGCTATCTCAACAAGTCCGACCAGCCCTCTGGCGTTTAGCGGGAGGGCTGGTCGGCTGCTCCTCACACCCGGTGGTGAGAGCTGTGTACATGACTGGGCAGCACCCGTCCGACAGACTGGTCGCGCTCGTGCTCAGCCACCCCGGTCAGCCAAGCCGCAGCCTGCGGGATGCCGTCGAGCAGGATGTCGACATCGCCGGCGGGTTGAGTGTCGACGACCTCGGCGTCGAGCTTGTAGCTGGTATCGGCAGCACCGTTGAACGCTCGTAACGGCAAGAGCCTCCGCGGTCATATGGCGGTGGGCGCAGACACCCCGACCAACCGAATCAATGCCGCGCCAGCCGCAGATTCGTCGAGACGTCCACCCGCTTGGCGTATTTACCAACGTCCGGTGCCGCCGCTAACTTTTGGGATTCACTCGAACTAGTGATGGGGGTATTACAGTAGATGCGAAGACCCTTCCTTGTTATCGCCATGGTGATTGCGTCACTTTTTGCGACGAGTGGCGCGGCACTCGCAAGTCAAGAAACGGCGAGCAACGACGAAGAACTCGTCTACCAGTCCACCTTCTATTTCGAGCAGAACCCTGACGGCTCCGTTTCTCCAACCCAATATCCGACAGGATGTGGTTTGACGGTGCTGATTTCTCGCGTTGGGAACTTCATCGACGGCGACGTCATCACTGGATGTAACTTCGCTGTTGCGAGTATCGAGCACAGTATCGAGATTCAACGGAGTCGCTGGTACGGGTGGGAAACCATGGCTACCCTGCCGTCTGATATTAGGTTCAACACCAGCAGCCACAGTAGTTTTCAGAACTACAACTGCGCGGGTACTGGGATCCACGACTTTCGGGTGATCGGGCGCGGGCAAGTCATCCCATACGGCGGCTCACCGGCGACTGCCGCAGCATACGACCAGCTAAACGAGCAGAACTGCGGATAGAGGCGCACTTGGCTTCTGGGGCCGGGTAATTGTTCTCCGGCACCAGAAGTCTGCTACTCTCTCTCTTCCGAGAGCATCGCTCGTGCGCGGTTGAGAGCCTCCTCCAGCGACTCCTGCCCTCGCAGATGGTCTTGCGACAGTGCCGCATATCCGTGGGCTGTCATCGCAGTCAACAGGTGACCAGTGTCGATCATATCGCGGCCGTCGCTCTCACTCAGTGTCCGCGCCTTGGTGAACAGCTTCTTAGCATCGTTTGAGTAGGTCACCGGGTCATGCTCGGCGGCTTGCTCTGGCCATGAGTTGCTTTGTCCTTCGGCTATAAAATTCTCAGACACTCCCAGGTCTTTCAGGGCAGCCAGGGCGATGCCTGTAGCCTGTCCCAGGCCGATGGCGAGGTGGGCGACATCGACGTGCGCGCAGCGCTTCTCTTTCGCGTCGAGCATCGCGATGCGGAGCACTTCTATCGCTGGCGCACTGAACTTTTCGAACATTGATCACTCCGAGTTCCGTCGTGTCCCGCGCCCTCGCTGGTCGTTCAACACCGGTGATGGCGACCTGTACCCCATGCGCTCAATCATGCCAAAGGTTGGCCTAGCTGCTCTGTGGGTTAGCGGCGGGTGGACCACTGATGGTGGTGTGGTGTCGGTGATCGCGCTGTTGGATTCGTTCCGGCACCAATCACCGTACGGGCGCGGCCTCACTCGCTTTCCATCAGTTAGAGCTGCTCGATGCAGCACTGAGTCCTTTGCTGCATGTCAACTCCCTTGTACATCAGTGCGTGACTACCTCACCACCGGTTCCCGCACGGCACCGCGGCCAGGTCGAGCCGGGTGTCCATGTCCAGGCGAAACCGGCCGTAGGGGTTGATGTGGGTCCAGAACAGCGGGGTCAGGGCCCGACGTTCGTCCGGGCCGATGCTGTCGTGGAACTCCGGCGCCTCGAGCACGGCCTGGAGCAGCAGCGTGTTGATGTGCACCAGCGCTGACTGAAGCAGGTGCAGCGCCAGCATGGAGACTTCGGCGTGTTCACGATCAGGGCCGGTGAGATCGCCATCCTTCCCGTAGAAGATCACGGTGTTGCCAGAGTTCCACTGTTCGACCACCTGCAACCCACCGTGAATCTCCCGGCGCAGATCCGGGGAGGCAAGGTAGTTGCAGGCGAAGATGGTGCGCACCGCCCGGCCCAGCTCCTCCAGAGCCTGATAAGTGGGGTGTTTCGGCCCGCCGCGAGTGAACCGGCGCAAGATTGACTCCGACTCCGCGGTGCCCAGCCGCAGGGCAGTGGCGTACTTGACCATCTGGTCGTACTGCTGAGCGATCAGCTCCCACCGGATCGGCCGGGTCAGCACCGGCCCCAGCTGGCCGTAAACCTCGCCGTCATCGGGTCGGTACAGGCGAATTGAGCCGATGTTCTTCAATCGGGGCAGCAGCCGGAACCCGAGCAGCTCGGTGAACGCGAAACCCACCACCGACGCGCCGTGGGTGTCGACGTAGTTGGTGTCGATCTCGACGTCGGTGCAGTGCCGCAATAGCCCCTCGATCATCGCCGCCACCTCGGAGGAGGAACAGTGCTTCAACTGGGAGTAGATGCAGGTGGAGCGACGTTCGACGTGCCAATAGATCATCACCCCCGGCCCGCCGTAGCGCTGATGCCACTCGGTCATCAGGTTCGACTCCCACGAGCCGAACTTCTTCGAATCTGAGGCGCACGCGGTGCCCGAGCCCCACCAGTTCGGGTCTCGCACCTCGAACGTGGCGTTGACCAGCTTAGCGATGGCCCGCCGTAGGTTGTCGCGGGTGATGAAATGCCTGCGTACATGCCGCAGCGCCGCCTCGGTCTCGCCATGCTCCCCGGTGGCCACAATCGCCTTGATGCCCATGTTCGTGCCCAGCGCGAATAGGCACAGCAGCAACCGCCGACGCAGCGTGTCTCGGTCGATCACCTCCCGAGAGGCCACCGAGGTGAACTCAGTGGTGAACTCGGTCAGAAAGTCGGAATCCTTGAGCACATCCAGCAGGTCAAGGGTGCCCCACCGGCGAGACACCTCGTCTTTGATCGTCTGGAGCCGCTGCGGCTCGGGCAGCCGCTCGAGCTTGGGCACGGTGATCCACGGCTCGCCACGCCGCGTGATGATCTTCACCCCGCCTGCTGAGCCGTCCACCAGCGCCCGGTCCAGTCGAGCCAGCGCGTCGGCCATCCGGCGTTGCAGGCCGGTAATGAACTCGGTCGGGCGGTCGGCTGCCGCAGCGCGGCGTAGTGCACCTCACGACTGGCCTCGAAATCACCGGGCAAGTCCTCTTCCGGGTTACGCCACCGGTTGCCCCCGACTACATAGATCTCTCGCCGGCGCAGCGCGTCCCGCAGCGCGACCAGCACGCACAGCTCGTACGGGATGCGTTCGATCCGGCCACGCTCGTCAACCACCGCTTCCCGCCACGCCTTGGGCACCACCCCATCGATCGGCACCGCCGCGCCTTCCGCGTAGAAGCGGACCTTGCCGTCGGTGGCCGCGTAGCGGGCCAACAGGTCAAGCGCCTGCATCACTGGCCGATAGGCGGTGTTGTTGCAGCGAAACTCCAGTGCCGACAGCAGCGGCGGCAGCATCCGCCGGTAGTGATTCGAGTAAGAGCTCCGCAGCACGGTGCGTACTCGGGCCTGGAATACCTGCTCGTTGGCCTTCGCTTCCTTGACAAGCTCTCGTAGGGTCTTCTCACCCACCACCGGATACAGCGCGGTCCGCACGGCCTCGTCGGGGTGCTCGACGGCGGCCTCGGCCAGCCGGAACAGGATGCTTTCCTTGCCTCGCACCCGCCGCAGGTCCTCGGTCAGCTCCCGCTCTACCCGCCGATCCGCCCGCGTATTGACCTTGTGAATCAGACCGATGAGCAAGTCCACCAGAGCGTCGGTGATCTCCGCAGCCCGCACCCAGCACAGCGCGGCCAGAAGGGTCAGCCGCACGGACCGCGGTGCTGCCCGCAGGTCCGAGGGATAAGAGCGTGCTGCGCGCGCACGCCATGCCTCCATCAACTTTTCTGACGCATCGGCAAACAACCCCGCCGGCAGGTCCAGAGCTCGCACCGCGGACAGCTTGTCGATCTTCCTCAACAGCGTCTCTAGTCCGACTTGGCCGGGGTCGGCCTTCAACTCCGCCAGCAACCCACCACGTCCGGGACCGGTGTCGTCGCTCAGCAGTGCTTCCAGCCGTTCAGCGCATTCGGCATCCAGCCGGGAACAGGTCAGGTCGCAGAACCGCTTCTCGAACGCTGCCCGGGCCGAACCGACGATCCGGTCGATCCGGCCCGGCGGTTCGATCCGCTCGGTGCGGCACCGTACCAGCAGCGCCGCACGCAACTGTTCTTCCCGCAACTCAACCGGGCAGACTTCCTCGGCCAGCCACCCCGCGAGCTTGTCCTCATCACCCCGTGTGAACTCGCGGAACCCGAACGCGGCACGCACCTGCGCCCGGTGATACTCAATCGTCCGGCCCGACCACTCGTAGCCAGTGAACACCTCCGGGTCCACCTTCAGCTGCTCGGCGAGATACACCACCGCCGCAGTCGGCACCTCCGACGCCGACCGCGGGAACCGCGCCTCGATCTCGAAGAACTTCAACAACACCGCGAAGCCCAGGCGCGTCGCGCCGGTCTTGTTGCCCACCAGCGACCAGTCCTCGCCGACCAGCGTCCACGACGCCACCAGCTCCTCGTCCGACCACTCCATCTGCATGGCACCGGACCATAGAAGACCGCTGTAATACAGCTCACAGCGAGTCGGCTACTCACTGGTTACTTTGCGGCTCAGGGCAGCTTCGGGAGTTCCAGGCCTACGCCGGGGCATGAGCGGATTCGGGCGCGGATTTCGGGGCTGCATTGCTCGTTGTGCACCGGCACGATCGAGAAAGCCTTGGGCCGGCTGGACGGGGTCGAAACGGTGGCGGTGAGCCTGACCCACGAGCAGGCCCTGGTCGACTACGACCCAGCCATTGTCGAGCCTGAGCGGATCTTGGGCACGCTGCGCGATATCGGTTATGAGCTGTACGACCCGCGTAAGCTGCGCCCCTTCGAAGACGAGGAGCGTGATCTGGTCCGCGAAGGCCGCCGGTTGTTGGCCGCGATCGCCGCATCGTTGGCGGCGATCGGGTTGATCGCCGAGGTCACCGGTATCTGGTCGGTGCTGGTGCCGTTGAGCGTGATCGTGCTGATGGTGCCGCTGTCGTATGCACTGCTGCGCCCTGCCGGTACGGTCAAGGCCCTATTCGGGGCGACCGGGATCGTGGCGCCAGGGGTGGCGGCTTTAGCGGCCCGCGCCACCGGGGTGCTAGGGCCGCCTGTGGTCGGTTGGGTGGCCGGGGCACTGGCCGTCGGGGTCGTGGTCGGGGTGGCTGCGCACATCCTGCGGATGGCCTATCAGTCCGCGCGGCGCGGGATGCTCAACCAGCACGTGCTGCTGGAGATCGGCGCGTTCGCCGGCATCGCCGGCGGGATCATCGGGCTGACCGGGATATTGCCGGGCTATCCCACGGCGGCGTTCTTCGCTGTGTCGGTGCTGGTGGCCAACTACCACATCTTCTCGGAGTGGCTGTCGCTGCTGGTCAAGACCCGCTCCAGCCAGTCGATCAAGAAGCTGCTGGACCTACAGCCCGACCTGGCCCGCCTGGTCACCGACGACGGCAGCGAGTCGGAGGTGCCCGTCGAGCAGGTTGAGGTGGGTCAGCTGGTGCGGGTGCGGCCCGGCGAGCGCATCCCGCTGGACGGGCGCATCCGCTCCGGGTACTCGGCCATCGACTTCTCCCTGGTTACCGGGGAACCAGTGCCTGTCGAGCGCGGAGTGGGCGAGGAGGTCGTGGGTGGGGCGATCAACGGCACCGGCAGCCTGCTGATCGAGGTCACCGCCACCGGGGCGGAAGGATTCCTGGCCCAGGTGGTACGTCACGTGGAGGACGCCCGGGCGCTCAAGCCCGGCATCCTGCACCTGGTCGACAAAGTGCTGCGCGTCTACACCCCCACCGTGCTCACCGTCTCCGCGATCGCTCTCCTGGGTTGGCTGGGCGCTAGCTGGGCGATCTCGGGGCAGCCGGATGTGCACCGGGCCGTGTTCGCCGCACTCGGGGTGCTGGTGATGGGCTACCCGTGCGCGGTGGGGATCGCCGCGCCGCTGGCGATCGTGCGCGGTACCGGGCACGCCGCCGACCGGGGCATCATCATGCGCACCGGCGAAGCGTTCCAGACCTTCCGGCTGGTGCGCCGCGTCGTGCTGGACAAGACCGGCACCCTCACCCAAGGCCGCCCCACCGTGCGCGCTGTCGAAGCCGCCGACGGCGACACCGCCGGGCTGCTGGCGCTGGCCGCCGCGGCCGAGCACCACTCCGAGCACCCCTTGGCCCGCGCCGTGGTCAGTGCCGCCGAGGACGCCGGCGTGACGGTGGGCCAGGCGCACGACTTCGAGTCGATGACCGGCTCCGGGGTGCGCGCCACCGTCGACGGCCAGCACGTCCTGGTGGGCCGCCCAGGACTGCTCACCGACATCGGCGTGGACCTGACCGGAATGTCGGACTGGATCACCGCGCAGGAAGCCACCGGGCACACCGTCATCGTGGTGGCCGCCGACCACGTGCTGCGGGGTGCGCTCGCACTCGGCGACCAGCTGCGGCCCGACGCCGCCGAAGCTGTGGCGGCCATGCGTCAAGCGGGGATGGACCCGGTGTTGGTCACCGGCGACAACGAGCGCGCCGCACGCCACGTCGCCGACCAACTCGGCATCACCGAGATCCACGCCGGGGTGCGCCCGGAGGGCAAGGCCGCAATTGTGCGCGAGCTACAGGCCGACGGCACCCGGGTGGCCATGGTCGGCGATGGCATCAACGACGCACCCGCCCTGATGCAGGCCGACGTGGGCCTGGCCGCCGGCGGCGGCACCGACATCGCCGTGGAATCCGCCGACATCGTGCTCCTGCGCGAAGACGTCCACGCGGTGCTCGACGCCCGGGAGATCAGTACCCGCGCCTACGGGCGCACCCGGGCCAACGTGGGCTTGGCCTTCACCTTCAACGGCCTGGGCATCCCGCTGGCTTCCACCGGGCTGATCTCCCCGGTGTGGGCCATGATCGCCATGGCCGCCTCGGTGACCACGATCTTCCTCAACTCCTTCGGCACCCGCCCCTCCCTGCTGATCAACGCCATCGCCAGCGTCGGCCGCACTCGAGGCGCAGCAGGCCAGCAGTCCCCCGAACCGGCGGTGCCCTGACCGGCCACGACAACACCAGATCTCTCCTGACATCACCCGCTGCCGGCGCGCAGGGATCGACCTGCGCGCCAGCAGCGGAAGACCTTGTCCAGAAACTCTCCGCCCAAGGAAAAGACGTGTCTGATCCACTGACAAGGCCCGCCGCACCGCGGGGGATGCTGGCGCTGCTGACTGCTGCCGCATTTGTGATTTGCGCGCAGAAGTGAACCAGCGGGTCGCGCGGCATCGACCGATCGTAAAGGGAGCCAGACTTTCTAACGACGCAGAGGCTGGGGCGAGTGCTTAGCAGCTTAGACATCTGGTCGGCCCCAAGATGGTCGGGTCTCGTGCGTGCTGCCTGTGATGTCAGATCGAGGTGGCATAGTCGTTCCCGTGCCTCACATCATGCGGCAGGACACCAGCCGCGTTTCCGATCTCGACCTTGGTTTGGCGACGTATGCCGACTCAGTGCACCAACTGATCGCAGGGCTCGCTGAGGATGAGATGCCGGATGTCGAGGTCGATCTCCTCTGGACCCCGGACTTCGTCGCAACCACGCAGGAGATCCTCGATGTAGCCCGAGTAGATGGCGGGCAAACAGTCACGTACGGGGCTGATCGACTCGGCGGGACGGCCGTGGCCAAAAACATCGCACAGAGCGCGGACTCGTCCCGGGTAACGATCGTTGTGAACCACAACGTGCTCAGCACCGCGGTTGATGAGCAGACCACCGCGCACTCGATCTTCGTGTTGGCACACGAACTCACCCACCCGCTGATCAACCGCATGCGTGCCGATTCGGGTGTGCTCGATGACGTGCCGTTCCCCTCAGAAACTCCAACGGAATTGGCCAGGAGCATCACACGTACGGCAACCGATGAGTACCGCGCGGACCGAATCGCGAGCATCATTCTCGGCCACTTCGCTTCTGCCGAACAGGATGGCGAACGGGTTCGGCTCCACCAGGGACACATATGGGCTGGTGTCGAGGACTACCGTGAGCAACTCGCACAGGTCCTGGACTCGCATATTCACCCTGGCTGGCCTGACCTTGTCCAGAGCTATCGGGAATGCCGGACGAGCCTCGACGCCCTGTGGAGGCAAGTGGTTACGGAGACCGACCAGGTCTTCACCCTCCTCGCCCACGCGCAAGCCTGCGAGGACGCTTCCCAAACTGGTGGGCCCTTCGCGGGTCCGATGATGACCAGCAACCCAGGCGCCAGCCTTTACCTTGAACCTGCGTGGACACAAGTTCTGACCGCAGTGCACGACACATCCCTACTGCCCTCACGCGAAGACTTCGCCGCTGCGGATCTGGCCGTGGCCAGGTTTGGAGAGGTCGCGATCAAGTCGATATGGGAGGAGCTGGGTCTCACCTTCGATGAGTACGAAGACCGTTCGTACTACATACATGTGGCACAACCGATGCGGTAGGCAAGCACGCCGTTCGTGATCGACGGGTCACCAGGTGCGGGTGAGAGCTCACCAGGCTCAAGCCTCGGTTTACTTGCACCCGTGAGGTCACGGCTTCCATTCAGTTCACCGAACCTGCGGCCGCCAGCTAATCCGGCCGGAATCGCTGTTCACAGCAAGCCGGAAACCGGGCACTGGGCGATGAGGGACGGCACCGTGGAGGTCGCGCGAACGTGGGCGGCGGCCGACGGTGCGACCCAGTCGAAGAGCTCCTCGATGTCGCGTAATCGGTCATGAAGACCGGAGGTTGTCGAGAAGACCGGCTCGTTGTGGGCGAGGCGATTGCGGAACTTGTTGATGCGGGCGACCCGCTCGTGGACTTCGCCGCGCGTGGGGGTGCCGTGGAAAGCACGCCGGAGCATCGGCGTCCAGAACGTGGCGGTCCGGTCGCGGTCGGTGAGCTTGACCCAGAACCCGAACGTCGTGGCCGCGAGGACCTTGCCGTGGTTCGGGGTCGCGCCGAGGCCACGCTTCGCTGCGGTGAGCGCCGCCACGCTGCCTTTGTTCAGCTCGACCTGCTTGGTGACTGCCCGGCCATGGCCCTGTGTCCGGCGAAACAGGTCGCTGTCGGGATCGACCGACCAGTTCGGGAAGCGCTTGCTCAGCTCGCGGTCGTAGGCGTTACGTAGGGCTACCTCGAGGTGGCAGGTGTCGACCAGAGCTGCGGCTGCCAGCTGGCTATTCCAGCAGTAGAGCTCAAGCGCTAGGTCGCGGTCCTGGTTGCAGGCAGCCAGGTAGGTATTCAAGCGGGGAGCACTCAGCCATGATTGCAAGTCGGCCATGGAGAGCGTCGAACGTGCGCCTTGGGCGGTGGCGGCCATCACGGTGTTGGTTTGCTCCCCGGCTGTCACATGCGTATCCTAGGGGCATCGCCCCGCGGCAACTGTCCTCTGGCGCGGCTCGAGAGAGCCGGGTTAGGCACCGCGGGGCTTAGTCATTTCTGCAGCCAGTTCGAACAGGGGCGCGAAGTGGCTTCGAGCTCGCTGGCCAGGTGGTCGCCGACGTCGACATCATTCTGTGCGGACGCTGCCGGTGTGACGTGATCGAGCACGTTCGCACCGAACCGCCGCGCTGACGTCGCGGGCCCGGCCGCGGCTGGTCGACGTACAGTGGCAGTCGCCAAGTCGACACCCACCCAAATCGATCCTGACAGGCGAACAGGAACCATCCCGATAGGCAGGATGGTCGACGAGCAGCCCGCCAAAGATCGGCCCAACTGCGCTTTCTCTGTTTCCGCAGTTCAAAGGCCTTCACTGTCCGGCATTCCTGGCAGACAGGCGGGCCAATTGGCATGGTTGAGCGGATGCTCGGAGCCGTGCCAGGTGAAGGTGAAACCGGCCTTAGCAAGCTCCTCACACGCCGCCAGAGCCTCCACGCCGATGCCGACGTCCGTGACCAGCGCGAGCGCCTAGCCCCGATGCGTCGCGGAACTTCCGCTAGTGATCTCTCGTGCCCGCTGAGCTGCGTGTTCGTCAGGTGCCCACAGCCAGGTCATGCGCGGGCTGGTGGAGACCTGTAACTCGGTCATGTCACCACCGTCGGCAACTGCCCGCCCAGCTCAGCGATAGCGTCGATGACCGTCCCACTCTGCTCCAGGTCTCCATCGACGGTCCAGCCGTAGTACGTATCGGTCGGCCATCGGGTGCACATCGGCCAGGATCGCGTCGACCAGAACGGTGAGATCTTCGTCGTTGTCCTCGGTGCCGCTGCTGCTGCCTTGCAGGCTCCACTCCGCGTGCCAGGACACGTAACTATCCTCGGGATCGTCGTCGCATACTGTCCGGAACAGCTCAATCTCCACTCCGCGTTTCGGAAGCCGCGGTCCGCTTTGGCTGCACGGCGTTCACGAGCGCGGCGAAATTGACGGGATTCAGTCACCCCAGGGGTATCGGCAACACGGTCCGCCTACTGGAGAACGCGAAGGGCAGCGCGAGGCGCGTTCCTCAAGCCTGCGGGGCTCGTCGAAGGAGATCGTCCATGCTTCGCCGAGCAGCGACTGCAGCTGCGCGTGCGCCTCGTGCACTATCCGCGTACGGGGCCGTGTTGTCTCGCTCATAGCCATGGCAAGTTAAGTGATGAGGGGCGAACCCAGCCATTGAGTGATGCTGCTGGGCGTTCCGGTAGCGCACACAGACAACAACGTCAGCGCTGGTCACCTGCGCACGACCGGAAGTAGCCCCATGGTCTCTGACCGTACCTGTGAAAGCGCAAGAGTTGATTTTTGGCTTCCGCTACCGGAAAGCCTGATAGGGGAGGTCGGCCAGTACGGCACGCAGTTCACCGATGGTGCGTGCCTGAGTGGCTTCATTGCTGCGCTGCTCGAATTCGTCCAGTGTCAGCCGCCCGGCAGCGACATGCGTCTGCAGCGTTTCGATGACCTGTTGCCGATCGACATCCGCGGCACGTTGACTGTCGGGGACCGATGTCTCGCGAATCGGCTCGGCTGGGCGCGGTGGCGGGGTGAGACGATGCTGTGCAGCGGGTGCAAGCAGCCCCCGAGCAGCCCACATGCCACCAGCGACAAGGACCACTAGCGCCACCAGGCCAATAATCGCCCAGATGAGTGTCCCGACCATCATACCGCCCATCATGCAACCCATCGCGGCGACTGCCTTCCACCTGCATGCCGTTACCTAGGGCAACACGCCCTGAGCCCGAGGCTTCCTCGGTCAGCGTGCCTGCTAACCAGTATCCGCCTGCTCTTTGCCGGCTGCCGCTGGTGGAGCGCCAGCCGACGAGACGGACGCAAGGGCGTGTTAGCAGCGGGCCAAGGCCGTATCACATCCACGACCTTCCGTGGCGGTGCCCGGCCGGGCGTGGGTTCAGCAGCATTTGTAGCCGCAGGCCTCGGGCGGGCCGCCCGGGTCGTCGCAGCAGTAGGTCAGCATCAGGATCATCTCCTTTTCGGTGTGGATGCTGGTGTGGTGTGCAGCGCGGCGAGGATGAGTAGCGCGGCGCCGCCGATGATGAGCGCGTCGGCGAGGTTGAAGGTGGGCCACCAGCCGGTGTGTAGGTAGTCGGTGACCACGCCGTCGATGCCGCGGTCGGCGAGGTTGGCCACGGCTCCGGCCAGCATGGTGGCCAGGCCGAGACGCGTGGCGAGGTTGGCGGTGGGGGCGGTCCGCCAGGCGAAGACCGCCAGCCCGGCGGTGATCAGTGCGGTGGCAGTGAGCACGATCCAGCTGGGCAGGGTGGCGCCGAGGCTGAAGGCGACGCCGGGGTTGTAGGCCAGGCGCAGCTGGAGCAGTCCGAGGTCGATGGAGTGGCCGTCGGCCAGCGCGTGGGTGGTCCAGGTTTTCACCGCGAGGTCACCGGGGTTTCGGTGCGGGTCACGCCGAGGCCCCCACCGGCGCGGGCCGTGCCGCCACAGGCGTGCCGCCGGGCAGTGTGGGTACGGCCTCGGGGAACAACGGAACAGCCATTAGCGCTAAGCGGAGCATCTACAGGCAAGATGATCTCCGGTGCTTGCCCGCCGGTCTGACTCGAAAAACAAGGGGCCTGTCGTGCCTTGTAAGCGATACGTCGACCGGTCGGGCGGGTGCCACCGGCGCGGCCGGTGGCGAGGATGTGGCCTGATAGGAGCCCGAGCGATCCCACTGTAGTTCTGCCCTCCATCGCAACCGGTTGTGCTGGCCGGAAGGTCATCGAGTTGCGAGGAGGACACGTGCCCGCTGGTGTGCAGGATGCCGACGTTGTCGTGACGGTGGGAGTCGACACGCATTCCGAGATCCATGTTGCGGCAGCACTGGACCAGTTCGGGCGTCTGCTGGGCACCACAATGGTCCCACCACCACCGCCGGCCATGACCAGCTCGTGTCCTGGGCGACCGGATTCGGCGTGCTGCACTGCTTCGGCTTGGAAGGCACCGGCTCCTACGGCGTCGGTCTGGCCCGCCATCTGCGGACGCAGAGCCTGGAGGTCATCGAGGTAGTCCGGCCGAACCGGCAAACCCGCCGGCGCGCTGGCAAGACCGACGCGGTTGATGCCGAAATCGCGGCCCGCGTGGTGCAATCCGGCACTGTGCTGGGTGAGCCGAAGACCGCCGACGGCTCGGTGGAGATGATCCGCACGCTGCGGATCGCCCGCCGTTCTGCGATGAAGGCCCGCACACAGACTGCGAACCAGCTCCGCGCCGTGCTCGTCACCGCCCCTCAACAGCTGCGTGACCGTCTGCGGAAGCTGTCCATGGCGCAGCTGGTCGTCACCGCCGCGCGGATGCGACCGGGCGCGATCACCAGCCCGGAAGCAGCCTGCAAACTCGCGCTGAAGTCGCTGGCTACTCGGTATCAGCAGCTCAGCACGGAGATCGACGCTCTCGACGGCCAGATCGCAGAACTGGCCAAGCAGGCAGCCCCGGACCTCGTCGCGATCAAAGGCGTGGGCACCGACATCGCCGCCGCGCTGCTCGGGCCGCCGGAGAAAACCCCGAACGCCTGCGATCGGAAGGAGCATTCGCGCACCTCTGCGGCGTCTCACCGATCCCCGCATCCTCCGGCAAGACCAACCGCCACCGGCTCAACCGTGGCGGAAACAGGGACGTCAACCGGGCTCTGCATCTGTTCGCGATTGGTCGTCTGAGCAACGACGCCAGGACCCGCACCTACGCCGCTCGACGCACCTCAGAGGGCAAGTCCAAGCGGGAAATCATCCGGTGCCTCAAACGCTACCTGGCGCGCGAAGTCTTCAAGGCTCTCACCAGCCATAACACCGCTCTAGCAAGCAAATCAAGGCCGCCGAACTACGAGCCGCTTGACGCATAGGGGCATCGATTAGCCGTGTCGGTGCTGGTCAGGGTGTCGTGGTAGCTGGTGGATGATCTGCTTGGCTGGTGGCCCGGTGTTGGCCTGCGGAGGTTGTTGGTGAGGATGTGCCCGTCACTGATCGTTTCGGGGGTGGGGTGGTGTCTGGGGTGTCCACGAGGTTCTTCTCTGATGAGGAGATCAGGCGGCTATGCACGTTGCCGTGGCTGGGTTTCGTTCCGGACGGCGTGGGCGCGTTGCGGTGCAGCTGGGTGTTCCGATCGCGGATCTGGCCGGGTACGGGGCGCAGAAGCAGACCCGTGCGGGCCGGACGGAGTGGAAGGATCTGGAGGAGTTCCTGCTCGCGCGTGTGGTCGAGCACGACGCGCCGAGCGTGTTGTTCCGGCTGGGGTACCCCTGCTATTGCGTTGATCATCGCGCAACGCCGCCGTGGATGCCAAAGCATTCTGGTATCGGCGAGAGCGTGTGTTGAGGGTTCATGCGCTGAATCGTGTCCGCGAGGTGTTATCGCCTCCTTCGCAGCGCTCGAGGTGCGGGAACCCGCGGTCCACGGCAGTCTTCTCGTCCATAACCCTGTGCCCTGTGCTCGAGTACGAGCCGCCAGCATCGCCGGTGCCGCACGAGTCCGCCCGACTGTGTGCTCGCCGCAGCGGGGTCACCAGTCCGTCTATAAGTCATCACGTTTGTCTACTAGGAGGTGGCGTCGTCGCTGGAGATCTCGCCCACGTGACGGGGACGCTGGTGTGAGTGTGCTGCGGCCAGGATTCCGACGACGGCGAGGATGGTCAGTCCGCGTTCGGTCCAGGGTCCGAGGCGGTCGGCCAGGGTTGTGGTGTGGCGTAGGGGAACGTCTTCGATCAGGGATGCGGTGGTGAACATGTCCGTGATCTGGGCGAGACTGCCATCGGGCCGGATGATCGCGCTGACACCGCTGGTGGCTGCGACGATCACGGCTCGGCCGTGTTCGACGGCGCGCAGACGGGACATGGCCAGTTGTTGGTAGGTCATCTCTCCGCGGCCGTACCAGGCGTTGTTGGTCGGGACGACCAGGAGCTGGGCGCCCTGGTTGGTGGCTTCGCGGGAGACGTGGTCGTAGGCGGCTTCGTAGCAGATGGCGATGCCGACGGTGGTGTCGGCGATGTCGAGAACGCCGGGTCTGGTGCCTGCGGTCAGGTCTGTGGTGTCGGCGAACGGAGTGAAGAGGGCGGCGATGGACCGCAGCGGTATGTATTCGGCGAAGGGAACCAGTTCCTGCTTGGCGTAGCGCTGGCCCTGGCCGGTGTGAGGGTCCCAGGCAATGACCGCGTTCTGGCTGGACCCGGTGGGCGGCTGGTACAGCGCCCCGATCAGTGTCGGTGCGCCGAGGTCGGCGACGATGTTGTCGATGGCCTGATCGGGGCCGGTGATCTCGGTGGCGGTCTCCGGCCACACCACGAGGTCCGGTCGGGGCAGCGCGCCGGAACGGATTCGGGTCGCCAGCTCCTGACTGGCCTGGAGGTGGTGGCGGCGCAGGGTGGAGCGTTGCCCGAGTAGCCCGAGTCCTATGTTGGGGGCGTTGCCCTGCACAACGGCGACGGTGCGGGTGCCGTCTTGCGGTTCGGTGCCGACCGTGGGCCACACCAGGAGCGCGGCGATGACGGGCACCAGGGCTGCCGAGACTGGTGTACACCACGCCGGGCTGGGTCGAAGCCCGTGCTCGTGGACGTGTGCGATCAGAGCGGCCAGCCCGAATCCGGTGAGTAGCACGGCGAAGCCGACCAGCGGGGCGCCGCCGATCGACCCCAGGGACAGGAACGGGCCGTCGACCTGGCCGAAGGCGACTCGGCCCCACGGAAATCCGTTGAACGGAAACCGGGAGCGGACTGCTTCCTGGGCCAGGAACACCAGCGCCATCCATAGCGGCGCGGCGGGCAGCCGGCCGACCAGGGGCAGCAGTGCGCATGCGGCCGCCACGAAGGCGGCCATCACCGTGGACAGCGCCAGCCAGGGCACGGGGCCGAGTTCGGCGCCGAGGAAGTCCTGGATCCAGAAAAGGTGCGGCAGGAAGAACGCCAGCCCGAACACGAACCCGTAGCCGGCACCGGCCCGGGCGCGGCGTCCGCGCAGGGCGAGGCCGAGCAGCGCGAAGGCCACCGGTGCCAGCCACCACCACGGGCGGGGCGGGAAGCTGACGGCCAGCAGCAGACCCCCGGCAGCGACGCTGGTGATGGAGACCACCCACCGTCGCTTGACTTGGGAAGCCCCGACACTCTCGTCCCGCGCACGGCCGGTCGACTGCGTGCCGGTCTCGCCCGACCCCTGCGCGGGGAGCACCTGGCTCATTTCTGCCCTGTTCCGGTGGTGTCCTCGTCGGCAAGGGAGCGGCTCAGGGTCTGCGTGAACTGCTCGACAATGTGGAAGGGCGTGGGGTGCTCGGGCGCGACGGATGGTGCCGTCGCGCCCGAGCACATAACAGCACGGCTCCAGTGGTGGTGGCGACGGCGAAACCGGCGATTCCGAGCAGCGGGTTGGGGTTGGGAAATCCGAATATTTCGGCTTGTGGAGTGCACATGGTGCCACAGCTGAGGATGGCCCGACGAAGCTTTCATGTTCCGGGTCATGGGCACACCGTTCCTTCAAGAATTCGGGCCGCTGGGTGTTAGAGCGGGGTGGTGAATCCGGCGATGGGGCCGCGTAGCACGGCGACCAGGTCGGCCCACAGGCCGGTCACCAGCAGTACACCGACGCAAAGCAGCAGGACCCCGCCGGTGATCTGGACAGCCCTGGTGTGTCGGCGAAGCCATCCGGCGGTGGTGACCGCCCAGCGGGCGCTCACCGCGAGCAGTACGAACGGCAGGCCGAGGCCGAGGCAGTAGGCCAGTACGAGGAGGACACCGCGCCAGATCGGTGGTCCGGCCTCGGTGCCGCTGGCCAGTGCGATGACACCGGCCAGGGTTGGTCCCAGGCAGGGGGTCCAGCCCAGGCCGAAGACCGCGCCGAGCACAGGTGCACCCCACAGGCCGTGCTGGGGACGGTGGCGCAGCCGGATGTCGCGCTGCAGGGCGGGGATGAGGCCGAGGAAGGCCAGGCCCATGGCGATGGTGACCACGCCGCCGATGCGTTGCAAGAGTGGTTCGTTGGCCAGCAACGCATCCGACACGCCGAGCACGGTGAGCACGGCCGCGCCGAACACGATGGTGAAGCCAAGCACGAACAGCAGAGCCGCGCCGGCGACCCGCCAGCGGTCACGGCGGCGCGCGGCCGTTTCGGCCTCGTGCACCGCAGGTGCCTCGGCGCCGACCAGTCCGGCCAGGTAGGCCAGGTAGCCGGGAACGAGGGGGATGATGCAGGGTGAGGCGAAGGAGACGGCGCCGGCGGCGAAGGCCACCAACGCGGCCAGCAGCAGCGGTCCCGTGATGGCCAGGTCGGTGAGAGTCACGGCCGACCCCCTGTGGTGGGTGATGAGGCGGCTGGTTGTTCGGCGGCGATGCGCTGCACCACGGGCAGCAGGTCGGACTCCAGCAGAGCGGTCAGGAACACCGCCGCCACCCGGTGCTTGCGGTCGAGGATGATCGTGGCGGGCACCACGCTGCGGGGGAAGCCCTTCAACGCCAGCAGCGACCGGCCGGCCGGGTCGTACAGCGAGGGATAGCTGACCTTGAAGTTGGTCATGAAGTCCTGGGCGGCGCTGCGGTCGTCGCGGACGTTGACGCCGAGGAACTGCACCCCGCTGTCCTTGGTTTTGGCATAGACCGTTTCCAGGTCATCGGCCTCGGTACGGCAGGGTCCGCACCAAGAGCCCCACACGTTGAGCACCACAACCTTGCCCGCGTATTGCGATAGGGACAACTCGCGGCCCGGCTCGGTCAGGCTTTCCCCGGACAGCTGCACCGCTCCGCGCTGCTCGGGAGGATCATAGAAGATCTTGGTCTGGCCGCCGGGGGAGGCGAACTCGAAGCTGCTGCCAGTGGTTGCGGGGCCGCAGCCACTGGCCACCACCAAAACGACAGCGGCGGTGGCTCCGGTAATCCTGCGGCGGAACTTAGTGCGCCAGTGCTGAGAGTGGCGACGGGGCGTGCGGCTGGGAGCGCACCGCATGGTGGCGGACCGCCGTCGGCGTGACAAGACGGCTATACGGAAAGGATTCACGGGAAGGTACCTCCGGGCGACCTGGGCAGGCCAAACGTGGCCAACGACTCGACGTCAGACACCGCATGTCCTGCCTGGACAGGGTGGGGACGTGCGTGGAGTCGTCTACGTGCGCAGGACGCAGAGTTGCGAAAGCCGGGGAGCGCCGGTACGTGTCCGGTGCGCGAATCGCGTCGGGGTTGTCGGCGGTGGTGGCGCGGTGACCGCGCCGGGCCGCAGCAGCCAGACGAGTAGGAACAGCACCGCCAGCATGGCCAGGCACAGTCCGACAACACCACCGAGATCATTTGGTGATCCCGTGGTGTCGGCCGGGGCGGCCCATGCGGCAGGCTGCGTTGGCGCTGGAAGGTGGTTGCCCGACAGCAAGAGCGACACGCAGTCGCCGGTTGTGTCCGCGGCGGGCTGTGGTGCGGAGTGCACCGGGGTGCTGCCACTGCTGTGCTCAGCATCCGAGACGAGCACCGGGGTGCAGGGCGTTGCCATCGCCGTCGCGTTGCCGCACAGGGCGCCTTGCAGCAGTGCCACCAAGGTGAGCGCGGCGAGCACGGCGACGAGCCGCGCGAGGCCAGCTCGCACGGCCCTTGGGGCGCTCGTTCCGTCAGGCACGAGCATGAGGGTAAAGGCTGGTCGGCGGTGCCTGACCCACACCCCCGCACTGCGGACACCACCGACGTGCAAGCTCGCCCGACGCTCGCGGCGGTTGTTCACCGGAGCGGGACGATCCTGCGGTACTCGCCGCCAGGTGACTGCTGCGCCCGTTGCTCGACGCCTTCCACGGTGACGTCGTCGAAGTGGCGGCAAGGGCTGAACTGGCTGCTCACCGCCTGCCACACCCGGGTCGGCATCGGCGCCGGCCGCCGTGTGCAACCGCAAGCTGTTCGGTGTGGTCTGCACGAGTAGGAACATCTCAGCCCCCGGGGATGCGGTCGATCAGCGAGCCGAGCACGAGCGGAGCGATCGTGACCCGCTCGCCTGTCGGGGTGGTGAAGGTGAGGGTGCCGGCAGTGCGACCTTGGACCCGCAGCCCAGGCAGCGGGTCGCTACACGGGCAAGGCGTCGGGCCG
This sequence comes from Saccharomonospora azurea NA-128, assembly GCF_000231055.2. GTDB lineage: Bacteria > Actinomycetota > Actinomycetes > Mycobacteriales > Pseudonocardiaceae > Saccharomonospora > Saccharomonospora azurea. The sequence continues at coordinate 473,057 of NZ_CM001466.1, forward strand.
GGCCAGCACCCTCTCGTCGAGGTCGTGCGCAGGAGCGGCTGGATGCGGATGACAATGACGTCCCAAGCCACGATGAACCAGGCCAGCCAGCGCGCGAGCCCACGGCGGACCAGACGCGTCTCACCTTGCTGTGTCCTAGCTGATCACCCCGAACCGGTCTCGACCGTGCGTTCGGCGTGCATAGTGGCGAGCACGAGGGCGATCGCGCCGAGGGTGATGAGCACGTCGGCGCCGTTGAAGGTGGGGAACCAGCCGGTGTGCAGGTAGTCGGTCACGACGCCGTCGGCGACACGGTCGATGAAGTTGGCTAGCGCGCCGGCCAGCATCATCGCCAATGCCGCCGACAGGGCCAGGGTGGCGGTGCGGGTCGTGCGCCAGGCGAACACGCCCAGCCCGGCGGTGATCAACCCGGTCACGGTGAGCACGACCCAGGCGGGCAGGGTGTCGCCAAGGCTGAACGCGACACCGGGGTTGAACGCCAGCCGCAGCTGGATGATCCCGAGATCCACCGCCTGGCCGTCGGTCAGGCCGCGCTCGGCCCAGGCTTTCAGGCCCAGGTCGAGCGCGGCCAGCACGACTACCGCGCCGATCAGCGCGAGTCGTGCACGGGGTGCCCGTGTGGCGGGGGCGGGGTGACCGGTGGTCACGAGGACGCCCCCACCGCCGCAGTGGGGACCAGCGGCGCCTGCCGGTCGCCGGGGGTGATCGCCAAGGGCTTGGCGCGGCCGGCGCGCACCCCGTTGGCGATGACCACAACCTCGGCCACCTCGTGCACCAGCACCACCGCCGCCAGGCCGAGCACCCCGAACAGCGCCAGCGGCATCAAGGCGATGATCAACCCGAGGGAGAGTCCGACGTTCTGCAGCATGATCCGGCGGGCGCGGCGGGCGTGGTCGAGGGTGTGGGGCAGGTGCCGCAGGTCCTCGCCCATGAGGGCGACGTCGGCGGTTTCGATCGCGACGTCGGTGCCCATGGCGCCCATGGCGATGCCCAGGTCGGCGGTGGCCAGGGCGGGGGCGTCGTTGACACCGTCACCGACCATCGCCATCGACCGCTGGCTGCCCAGTTCGCTGATGATGCGGGCCTTGTCCTCCGGGCGGAGTTCGGCGTGCACGGTGTCGATGCCGGCTTCGGTGGCCAGGGCGGTGGCGGTGGCGTGGTTGTCGCCGGTGAGCATGGCGACGTGGTAGCCGCCGGAGTGCAGCCGGGTGATGACCTCGGCGGCTTCGGGGCGCAGTTCGTCGCGGACGGCGATCGCGCCGATCACGCGGCCGTCGTCCTCAACAAGCACGGCGGTGGACCCGGCTTGCTGCATGCGCTGCACGTCGGTGGCCAGCGGCCCGGCTTCCAGCCAGCCGGGGCGGCCCAGCCGCACCGGGCGGCCGTCGAGCTGGCCGGTCAGCCCGGCGCCGGTGACCGCCTCCACCTCGGCCGCGGGGGTGATCGTCTCGCCGTCGACGGCAGCGAGGATCGCGCGGGCCAGGGGGTGTTCGCTGCGGGCTTCCAGCGCCGCGGCCAGCTCCAGCACCCGCTCGCGCGGGGTCCCGTCGGTGGTGGCGACGTCGACCACGGCAGGCTGGTTGCGGGTCAGGGTGCCGGTCTTGTCCAGCGCCACCCCCCGCACGCGGCCGAGGGCCTCTAGGGCGGCGCCGCCCTTGACCAGCACACCGTGCTTGCTGGCCGCGCCGATCGCGGCGACGACCGTGACGGGGATGGAGATCGCCAGCGCGCACGGCGAAGCGGCCACGAGCACGACCAGGGCGCGTTCGATCCAAGTGCCCGGGTCGCCAAACAAGCTGCCCAGGCCCGCGATGAGCGCGGCGGCGATCATGACGCCGGGTACCAGGGGTTTGGCGATGCGGTCGGCCAGGCGCTGGCTGGCGCCCTTGCGGGACTGCTCGGCCTCCACGATCCGCACGATCCGGGCCAGGGAGTTGTCCTCGGCGGTGGTGGTGACCTCGACCTCCAGCACGCCGGTGCCGTTGATCGACCCGGCGAACACCTCACTGCCGGGACTGGCTTCGACCGGCACGGACTCGCCGGTGATCGCGGAGACGTCCAGCGCGGTGCGGCCGGTGCGGATCACGCCGTCGGTGGCGATGCGCTCCCCGGGTTTGACCAGCATCCGGTCCCCGACCCGCAGCTCCGAGGGAGCCACCACGGTCTCGCTGCCGTCGCGCAGCACCGTGGCTTCCTCGGGGACCAGGGACAGCAGCGCCCGCAAGCCCCGGCGGGTGCGGGCCAGGGAGTATTCCTCCAGGCCCTCGCTGATGGAGAACAGGAAGGCCAGCATCGCGGCCTCGCCGACCTCACCCAGGATCACCGCGCCGACCGCGGCGATGGTCATCAGGGTGCCCACCCCGATCTTGCCCTTGACCAGCCGCTTCAGCGTGGAGGGCACGAAGGTGTAGGCGCCGGCGACCAAGGCCAGCGCTTTCAGGGCGAGCGCCAGTGTTGAGCCCGCTCCGGCCCACTCCACCGCGTATCCGGCGATCAGCAGCACCCCGGCGATCGCGGCGAAGCGCAGTTCGGTGACCTGCCAGAGCCGTTCCGGTTCGTGCTCTTCTTCCTCGCCGGTGCGGGGTTCGTCGCTGCCGCAGCCGCAGGCGTCGCTCACCGCACGACCTCCTCGTTCTCGGTGTCGCCGGTGGTGTCGGTGCCGTAGGTCGGGCACAGCGCCACCGCGTTGCCGGTCGCGGCCAGCAGCGTCTCAGCCGAGGCCAGCAGGTCCATCAGCTCCGGGCGGGCCAGGCTGTAGAACACCTGCCGACCCTGCGGGCGGCCCACCACCAGCCCGCAGTCCCGCAGGCACGCCACATGCGCCGACACCGTCGACTGCGCCAGCCCCAGTTCAGCGATCAGGTCGGCGACCCGGGCCTCCCCACCGCTCAGGCGCTGCACGATCGCCAACCGGGTGGCGTCCGAGAGGCTGTGAAACAACGCGACCGCGGGATCCAGGCCCGCACCCACCGCACTCGCTGCGAGACATCCGTCCCTAGTATTTATCGCCATACGGCGATGATAGCAGGGAGAAATGATGGAATCGAGGTTCGGCGATCAACCAGTCAGGTCGAGACCGTGCCGGGGAACTCTCGGGCCCGACGCCGCCAGCCACTGGGCGACCGTGGCCGCCGTCGGTGAGCGGGCGGTGTGGTCCGCCGCGCCGTGTGCCGGCCGCACGCCGCGGAGCTGACGATGTGGCAGGGCACCGTGGCTTTGCGGCCGGGTCGGTTGGTTTACGCCGGTCAGGTAGGCGACGCGCACCGGCACCGGCACGCGGCGGTGCAGCTCGTGCTGGCCACCGAGGAACTCGTGTGGCTGTGTGACGGATCCGGTGCCCAATGGCGGGGCCGTGCGGCGGTGATTCCCTCCGGGGCCGAACACGAGATCGCTGGTGGCGGGGCGGGGGTGCTGGCCTGGATTGATGCTGATGGGGCGCTGGGCCAGGCGTTGACCGCGCGGGTACGGCGCACCGGGTTGCCGGTCGGCTCCGTGGCCGCGTGGGCATCCGCGGCGCAGCCGCTGCTCGACACCAGCCTCGCCGTCGGTGACTCCGCCAGCGGGATGGTCGACCAGGTTCTCGCCACGCTGGCTCCGGCGGGCGCGCCTGCCCCAGTGTCGTTGCACCCCGCGCTGCGGCAGGCGATCGCGGTGTTACCCACCATGCTCGACCAGTCTGTCCGTCTGGAACGGCTCGCCGCGGCCGTGGGGATCTCGGCCAGTCGACTCGGTCACCTGTTCAGTGACGAACTCGGCTTGCCGTTTCGCGCGTATGTGCGGTGGGCGCGCTTGCAGCGCGCGATCGATCACGCCCGGCTAGGCGGCACACTCACCGAGGCCGCCCACGCCGCCGGGTTCGCCGACAGCGCCCACCTCACCCGGGTCTGCCACGAGATGTTCGGCCTGGCCCCGTCAGGGTTGGCCCGGGCCGTGCACTGGCACCGGCGGCGCGCTGTGAGTGGTTAGCGAGTTTGTTCAAGCCACACGGGGTCCTCAGCCGCCACGCTCAGCAGCATGCGCACACTGATCCGATACGGTTACGTGCCCTTCATGCTCCTGGCCATCAACGGCACCGGCATCGCCATCCTCTCCTCCGGCGGCCACAAACTCTGGCTTCTCGGCCTGCTGCTGCTGGCCATCGCAAGCTCCTTCGCCGCCGAGCGCGTCCTGCCCTATCGGCAAGACTGGAACACCTCACACGACGACAGCCGACGCGACGCCCTCCACGCCGCGGTCAACGAAACCGTCACCCTCGGTAGCGTCGCCGCCCTGCCGATTCTCACCGCCATCGCCTCGATCGACGGCGTCTGGCCCCATGACTGGCCTTTCCTCGTGCAGGTGCTCATCGCGGTACTCGTGGCCGACCTCGGCATCACCCTGGTCCACCTGGCCAGCCACAAAATCCCCGCCCTGTGGCGGTTTCACGCCGTGCACCACAGCGTCAAACGCGCCTACGGCTTCAACGGACTGATGAAACACCCCCTCCACCAGACCATCGAAACCGCCGCCGGAGTCGCCCCCCTGATCCTGCTCGGCCTGCCGACCAGCGTCGCCTACGCCCTCGCCCTCTGCGTCGCGGTCCAACTGCTCCTCCAGCACTCCAACGTCGACTACCGAGTCGGCCCCCTGCGCGCCGTGCTCGCCCTCAACCAAGCCCACCGCTTCCACCACCTGAAATGGGCCGGCATCGGCGACGTCAACTTCGGGCTGTTCACCCTGATCTGGGACCACCTACTCCGCACCTACTCCTACGACCCCGAACGTCGCTTCACCAGCGACGACCTCGGCATGGCCGCCAAACCGCACTACCCCAACGGCTACCTCGCCCAACTCGCCGAACCCTTCCGCCCCAGCGGGGCTTGCACCACCGACCAGCCACACACAAACCCACTGCCCCAGGTAAAGCCCGGCGCAGCACCTCACTGACCGACGTCGAGCCTGCTCATCGTTGGTCGTGGTTACAGGAGGCGGCGTCGGTGCCGCAGCAGTCCACGCTCATACCGGATCCGCCTCCACCTCGGGCGCCGTGGTCGCCGACAGCAACTGCTCCCCCGAGGGCGCGAGCCGATACATCACCAGCTTGCCGTCCCGGCGCGAGCTCACCAGTCCCGCTGCGCGCAGCTGACGCAGGTGGTGTGACACCAGTCCTTGCGATGAGCCGACGATCCAGGCCAGATCGCACACACACAGCTCGGTTCCGACCAGCAGGGCATGTGCGATCCGCAGCCGGGTCGGGTCGCCCAGCGCCCGCAAGCGTGTCGCCTGCCGGTCGAGCGGGTCGGCCTCCGGAAGCGCCGCACGCAAGCTCTCCGCGTGGTCGAAGTCGATACACAGCAGCTCGCACCGGTCATCACTCATGAGGCTCAAACTAACGAGCGTCAATATGTTCGGGCGAGCACGTATAGAGTTCGGACTCGAGCGGCCAAAAGCTGGCCGAGGCGAGGATGAAGGTGATGACGCGCAATCTGAAGGTCACGATCGTGCTGGCAGCGGTGGCCACCGTGGCCGTGGCAGTTCTGCTGGTCGCCACCCGCCCGGACACCGCACCGCCGGCGGAGGCTCACGGGAAGAACACGAACGCCGAACTGCTCGTCCGTCCCGACAGTCATCGACTGTCCTCGGCTTCCGACGACAAGGTCACCCTGGTCGAGTTCCTCGACTTCGAATGTGAAGCCTGCGGCGCGGCCTACCCGGCCGTGGAGCAGCTCCGCGAGGAGTACGCGGGCCAGATCACCTACGTGGTCCGGTACTTCCCCATCCCCAGCCACCCGAACGCCGAACTCGCGGCATGGACCGCGCAGGCAGCAGCCGAGCAAGGCAAGTTCGAGGCCATGTATCAGATGCTGTTCGAGAACCAAGCCGAATGGGGACACCGTAAGCAACCACAACGGGACATGTTCCTCGGCTACGCACGGCAGATCGGGCTCGATCTCGAGCAGTTCCGTGAAGACTGGGACAGCGCGGCGACCAAGGACCGCGTGCGGCGAGACCAGGCCGATGGCCAAGCCCTTGGAGTCCAGGGCACCCCGACGTTCTTCCTCAACGGCGAGATGATCGCACCACAGTCCCTGGATGACCTACGAACCGCAGTCGAGTCCGCGCTGGCCCGACCGTGACTACCGCACCAGAGGAGCTGGCATCCGGGCCGGACCGGAACGCGGCTCCGGAAACACGCTTCTTCCTGACGCGCGCGGCCGCGTGGGTGCTGGCCGTGGGTGGCGCGGTTGGCTCGCTGGCCGCGGTGGCACTGTTGATCGAGAAGATCAACTCGCTGGCCGATCCGAACTACATTCCTCTCTGCAGTATCAATCCGATCTTGTCGTGTGGCTCGGTGATGTCGACACCACAGGCGGAGGTGTTCGGGTTTCCCAACCCGGTCATCGGCGTGGTTGCCTTTCCCGTGGTCGCCACCATCGGGATAACGGTGCTCACGGGAGCGCGTCTGCCGCGGTGGTTCTGGCTTGGTCTGCAGGCGGGCACCCTCTTCGGGGTGGGGTTTGTGCACTGGCTGTTCGTGCAGAGCGTGTACGAGATCGGTGCCTTGTGCCCGTACTGCATGGTCGTCTGGGCGGTGACCATTCCGATCTTCTGGTACACCACCCTGCACAACCTCGCCGCCGGAAACCTCCCGCTCCCGACAGCGCTGCGCCCGCTCTCGGGCTCGCTGCTCCGCTACCACGGTGCGATCCTCACAACGTGGTACCTCATCCTCATCGCCCTGGTCGGTCAAGCATTCTGGCCCTACTGGTCCAGCCTGATCGGCTAGCGGGGACACAGGATGCGCAGCATGTACGCCCCACCCCGCCACCACAGCCAGCTCACCTTGCGACTGTGGTCGCCTCCTGTCTGCCGCTGCCAGATCATCCCGGGCTTGACGGCCAGAGTCTCGACAGTGACGGGGTGGTAGCCGAGCATTCCGTGACGACCGATGCAGGTGCCTCACGGAGTGGCTGACAGATCGTGGCGGTGCGGGCATCGATGTTGGGCAGGCCAAGGTTGCACAGCCACAGGCATATTGGTCGCGATGGTCATGTTGGAGCGGTTTCCGAGGTAGTCGAGCAACACGCCGGCAAAGGGCTGCGGAACCGATGTCGGTGGGTCGCCAAGGTGGATGAGAACCTGGTCCTCGCCGCGCAGTACGTCATCGGTGGTCAGCCGCGCGATCTTCACCAGGGTTGGGCGTAGAGCAAGATCAGCAGCGCAACCACCCGGCCCGAGGCCGGGATGGTGCCCTCGGATCCCCTCCTTCTACACCCTGCTCGTCGACAAGGTCGCTGACGACGAGATACGCCGCGACACCCGCTGACCAGCGCGTGCACGGCTGAGAGTTGTTTTTTCGGCGCCTGCTACCGGGAGGCCAGAGACGTGGGGCGTCGTCACGGCAGCGGAGTGAGCGGGTGGCCGAGCGGGGCGAGGACGAGCCCCGCGAGCGGCCCGAGCGCCAGTGACACGGCGGCCGCGACCGCGGCGGCGCCGGCGGCTCCGTGGTTGGTCGGCAGCGTGAGGGGTTCGGGGCGCACGGCGGGCGCGATCCAGCGCAGGTAGTAGAACAGGCTCGCGACGGTGTTGGCGATGGCGACGGCCACGAGCCAACCGAACCCCGCGTCGAACGCGGCGGTGAACACGGTGAGCTTGCCGGCGAACACGCCGGTGGGTGGGGTGCCGACGAGCCCGAGCAGGCACACCACGAGGCTGATCGCCAACCAGGGGTGGCGCCGCACGAGCCCGCGATAGTCGGTCAGGGTCTCGGCGTTGGGCAGTGCCGCCACGACCGCGAACGCGCCCAGGTTCGTCACGGCGTAGGCGGCGAGGTAGAGCAGCAGGCTCGGCAACGCGAGGGTGGACGCGCCAGCTGCGGCGACCGCCATGAGCAGGTAGCCCACCTGACTGATCGTCGAGTATGCGAGCAGTCTGCGGACGTTGTCCTGGAAGAAGGCGGCGAGGTTGCCTAGCGTCATCGTGGCGGCCGCGACCACGGCCACGAGCAGCGGCCAGTTCAGCGCCGTCGGCGCGAGCACGGCCGCGACGAGGCGGTACACCGCCACCAGTGCACCGATCTTGGGAATCGTGGTGACGAGCGCCGACACCGGGGGACGGGCGCCCTGTGTGACGTCGGGTACCCAGAAGTGCACGGGTACCGCGCCCGCCTTGAACATCGGCCCGGCCAGCACCAGGACGGCACCGGCGGCGACGGCTGCGGCGGGTGTCGTGGGCAGGGTCTCAGCCAGTCGGGCGTAGCCGGTGGAGCCGCCGACGCCGAACACGGCCATCACCCCGAACAGCATCACCGTTCCGGCGAGCGCGCTCAGGAGGTAGTACTTCATGGTCGCCTCGGTGCCGGGGGAGTCCTTCGCGAACCCGACGAGCGCGTAGAGCGGCACGCTCGCCAGCAGGAAGGCGGCGACGAGCAGCAGCAGGTCGTTCGCACCGGCGAGCACGATGGTGCCGAGCGCGGACAGCAGCAGCAACACCACGAACTCGCTCTGCCGCGCGTGGCCACGGAACTCGCCCGAGATCGCCAGCACCAGCAGCACCGACACCAGCACCACGATGCGCACCACGGCCGTGGCCACGTCGAGCGCGTAGGCGCCCTCGAACACCGTCGTGCCATCACGCGGCCAGCCCACCACGGTCGCGGCAACACCGGCGACGCACACTGCACCTGCCAGCGCGGCCACGAGCCACTGGGCGCGCCGGGGCAGATATGAGCCCAGCAGCAGCCCGCACACGGCACCGCCGGTGAGAAACAATTCCGGCAGGATCAGACTCAGGTCGGCGAGCATCGTGCGGGGCATGTCAGCGGCTCACCAGCGTTCCGACGACCCGGGCGGCGGGCTCGATCACGTCCAGCAGGAATCGGGGAAACACTCCGATGAGGACGGCCAGTGCCAGCAGCGGCACGATGGCGGCCGCCTCGGCGCCCGCGAGGTCGGCCACGTCGCCGTTACCGGCTGCACGCACCGGCCCGAGGAAGACCCGCTGCAGGGCGCGCAGGAACAGGGCCGCGGTGACGAGAATGCCGACGACGGCCAATGCCGTGGCGACCGGGACAGGGCCCAACGCGCCCGTGAAGATCTGGAACTCCGCGATGAACCCGGAGAATCCGGGCAGCCCGAGTGATGCGAACGCGGCGACGGCAGTGACCCGAGCGAACCAGGGCGTGCGAGCCGCAAGGCCCCCGTAGGCGTCCATGTCGTAGGTGCGGCCGCGTTCGTAAAGCACCCCGGTGAGCAGGAACAGCGCTCCGGTGATGAGCCCGTGGCTCACCATCTGTGTGACGGCACCGGTCACCGCGAGGTCGTGGGCCTGCGCGTCCGACGTCGCGACCAGCCCGGCCGCCCCAAAAGCCAGCAGGATGTAGCCCATGTGGTTCACCGACGTGTAGGCGACCATCCGTTTGAGGTCGTTCTGTCCCAACGCGACGAATGCCCCGTACAGCACGCCAGCTACACCGATGGCGACGATGGCCGGTGAGTAGTCACGCCAGGTGCCCGGCAGGATCGGCATTGCGATCCGCACGAAACCGTAGGTGCCGAGCTTCAGCAGCACCCCGGCGAGGATGGCCGAGCCCGCAGCGGGTGCCTCGGTGTGCGCGGGAGGCAGCCAGGTGTGGAACGGTACCGTCGGTGTCTTCACGGCCAGGCCCACCAGGATCGCCAGCAGCACCAGCACGCTGAAGATTCCTCCGCCCGCGAGCGGGTTTTGCGCGGTCAGGGCCACGATGTCGAAGGTGTGGGGGTCGGAGGCCACGTACAGGCCGATGAAGCCGAGCAGCAGCGCCAGCGAGCCGAGGAACGTGTAGAGGAAGAACATCAGTGCTGCGCGCGCCGCGCCGCGGTGTCCCCAGAGCGCGATCACGAAGTACATGCCCACGATGGACAGGTCGAAGAAGACGAAGAACAGGATGAGATCCAGGGAGACGAACACCCCTAGGCACACCGTCTGCAAGAACAAGAACAGCGCCGCGAATGCCCGCATCCGGTGGGTTTGGCGCAGCGAGTACAGCGCGCAGGCGAGAAACAGTACCGCCGTGAGCGCCACCAGCGGCAGACTCAGCCCGTCGACCCCGATGTGGTATCCCGCACTCACGGTCGGAATCCAGCGCTGGTTCACCTCGTAGGCGAATCCGGACGGCCCCGGCGCGAACCCGATCCACAGCGCCACCACCAACGCGAGATCTGCCGCGGTGGCCGCGATCCAGACCGAGCGCACCACCCTGTCACTCACCCGTGGCATGGCCACGAGCCCGACCGCGACCGCGAGCGGCAGGAACACCACGACGCTGAGCACGTTCACCTCACCTTCGACCCTGGTCACAACACGATCAGCAACACGACCAGCGCCGTGAGCAGGACGGCGATCTCGGCGTAGTACTGGTGGAGCTGCCCTGTCTGCGGACGGCGCGCGAGGTGGCCGAGCCGCCGAACACCACCGGCGACTCCGCGCACGGCGCCACCCACCACCGGTTCCCAGCGCAGCGTCGTCATGCGAGCCAGCCGCAACCCGAGCGTGGCCGTCCCGCGCACGGCACCGGCCACCACCTGGTCGTCGAACCGGGCGAGTACCTGCCCCGTTGTCACGGCGGGACGGGCGATCCGTTCGCGCGCGAATGCTTCCAGACCCAGCCAGCGCAGCAGCCCGCCCTGCTCCGGCACGTCACCACGGAGGCGGACCACGGCGACGGCGGCAGCGGCGGCGGCCAGCGCCACGGCGGCGGAGACGGCGGCCTCCCACCATTCCGGGGTGGCTTCCCGGCCGTGGGACACCAGCCTGGCGAACGCCGACCACACGCCGGGCACCGCGAGCACGCCGAGCAGCGCGGCCCCGGACGCCAGCGGCGGCAGCACCACGCTCTGCGCCCGGCTGACGCGGCGCGTGCCTGGGTGCTCGGTGTCGAACCGCGGTTCCGCCGTGGGCGGCGACCACACCAACGTCACCGCCCGCATCGCGTAGGCGGCACTCAGCGCGGCAGCGGCGAGACCGACGAGATACAGCGCCGGTGCGGACGGCACTGTGGCCGTGAGCACCTGGTCCTTCGTCGCCCACAACGACAATGGGGGCAGCCCGGCGAGCGTCACCGCGCCCACGGTGAACGTGGTTCCTACCACCGGGTAGCGCCGTGCCACGCCCGTCAGATCCGGCAGGTGCTTGGTGCCGAGTGCCATCAGCCACGCCCCGGCCGTCAGGAACAGCAAGCTCTTGGTGAGCGCATGTGCCACGAGTTGCGCGCTGCCGGCCGCCACGCCACCCGCTCCGGCTGCCAGCACCATGAAACCCACCTGCGAGCACGTCGACGCGGCGAGCAACTGCTTGAGGTCGGTCTGCACCACCGCGACGGCACCCAGGGCCAGCGCCGTGATCGCGCCCAGCCACGCGACGAGCGGGGGCGCCCAGGGGGTGGCCGCGAGCAGCGGCTCCAGCCGCAGCAGCAGGTACGACCCGGCCGCCACCATCGTGGCCGAATGCAGCAGCGCCGAGGTAGAGCTTGGACCGTCCATTGCGCGGGCCAGCCAGAAACTGAACGGCAGTTGTGCCGACTTCCCCGCCGCGGCAAGGATCACGCCCCCGGCCACGACGTCCCGCCAGCCGTCCGGCAGTCCTGCGAGCGCGTCTAGCGTGAGACCGCTCGCCCCACCCGCGAGCGCGGCGCCCGCCGCCACGTAGAGGCCGAGATCGGCCGCCCGGGTGACGAGGAACGCCACGGTGCCCGATGCGGCGCGCCGGCGCTGGCGCCAGTGGAACCCGATGAGCGCGTACGACATCGCGCTCATGACCTCCCACGCCATGAGCAGCGTGACGAGCGTGGTGGCCGTGACGGTCAGCAGCATCGCGCTCGCGAACACGAGCATCAGCCCGTGGTAGCGCGCCTGCGCCTCGCCCGCGCCGAACTCGCCCGCCGCGAACACGAGCACGGCGAGCGTCACCACCGCGACGGTCACCACGAGGACCGCCGAGAGCCCGTCCACCCGCAGCCCGAACGTGATGCCGCGCAGGTAGGGAACCGACATCGCCGGGCGGATGATCGCGGCTGCGATCGACATTCCCAGCGTCACCACGGACGTCGTGATCGACACCACCGCAGCATGATGGTCGGCCCGATGGCCGGCCACCAGCAGCGCGACGCCGACGACGAGGGGCAGCCCGAAGAGTGACCACAGCATGCCCGTCAGTCCTTCAGGTCGGCGGCCATGTCGGTCATGTCTACGTCACGGGCCCGCAGCAGCGCCGTGGCCACGGCGAACCCGGCTGCCATCTCGATGGCCATCGCGGTCACCGCGACCGCCACGAGCACCTGGCCGTCCGGGCGGACCGGCGAGGTGAAGTACCAGAACCCGGCACCGCCGACGAGCACGCCGTTGATCATCAGTTCCAGGCCCATCATCACCATGACGATGGACTGCTGGGACAGCGCGCCGTACACCCCGACGCTGAACAGCGCCGCTGCCAGCAGCAGGTAGTCCTGCAGCGTCATCGGCCGACACCTCCGCGCACGGGGTCACGCGGTCGCGTGCGGTCCAGTCGGTCGCCGAAGCGGTCGTAGCGGCCCCGGTGGGTCGAGAGCACGACGGTGACAACTATCGCGGCGAACAAGGCCAGCCCGAGCACCATCATCACGAGCATCTTTGAGCCCATGAGCGCCTCACCCAGCTGCCTCGTGGTGTCGGGCGGTGGTGAGGCCTGCGACGTGGGCCAGTCGATGAGGTAGATGCCCGCTACGAGCAAGGCGAACGTCCCGACGGCGATCCCCAGTGAGCCCTTCGGGTTGTGCACCATGCTCATGGGCATCAATCCGGCCGGGTTCATCATGTACATCACCATGAAGACCACCATGATGAGCATTTCCATGATCATCATGAGGATGACGAGCACACCCAGATAGGTCAGGTGGACCAGCAGCAACGCCAGTCCCGCGAACACGAACGACGCGAGCAGCGAGAACGTGGCCCTGGCCATGGAATCCACTCGGAACACCAGGATTCCGGTGATGACGGCACCGGCCGCGCACAGCCAGAACGCGATCTGTGTCCACATCGGTCCACCTCCTCATGTCACGATGTGCGGGCCAGGACGACCACGGCCACGACCAGAGCCTGCAGCAGAGTGAGCGGTATCAGGACGATCCACGACAGTTCCTCGAACCGCTCCATGCGGATGGTGGGCAGCCGACGGCTCACCCACACCAGGACCGCGAGTACCGCCACGGTCTTCACAAGCGACCACAGCCAGCCGGGGAGTACCGGGCCGAGGCCGCCACCGAGGAACAGCGGCACGGACATCGCCGCGCCGGACACGAGCAGCAGCCAGCGACCGGCGCCGAACACCAGCCGGTCCGCGCCGGACATCTCGACGGCCGCCCCTCCGGCGATGTCACGGCCAAGTGGCGCGTCGAACGGCGGGAAGAACGCCATCATGAGCACTGAGATGAGGAACACGACGAACGCGACTGGCATCCAGACGGCGAACCACAGGTTCTGCTGTGCCGTCACGATGTCGCTCACCCGGAGCGAACCGGCGCCGATCGCCGCGGTGGTGAGCACGAACATGTGCGGCAGTTCGTAGGCCAGTCCCTGCGCCAGGAACCGGTACCCGCCGATGAGCCCGTACGCGGAGTTGCCGCCCCAGCCCGCCAGCCACACCGCCGCCCAGGCGACGACTTCCATCGCGTTGAACCACACGATGCCGACGGCGCTGTCCCCGACAGCCCAATTCCCCAGGGGCGTGACGAGAGACGCGAGCAGGGCCGCCGCGACCAGCGTGACGCCCGCGCCCCGCCACAGCAGTGTGTCAGCTGCCAGGGTGCGTCGTCGTTGCTGCACGAGTAGGCCCGCTGTCTCCCGCAGCGGTGACGTGACGGCCGTGCTGAACCCGGTCGTGTCCGAGGTCCCGGCCGCGCGGGCGGCAAGGTGCGCGTCGAATGCGGCGGCCGCCAGCGCCAGCACACCCAGCACCACGGGCAGGAGGAACGCGCCGGGCCACCCGATCGCCTCAACCATGAGCGACCTCGGCGGTCACGGTATCGAGGTCGGGATCGAGACTGGCCACCAGCAGCCGGGCCAGGGCGAACTCCGTCCCCGTGAGGAGGCCAGGCAGCGCGTCGAGCGTCCATCTGGCCTCACGCGCACGGTCGTCCTCATCGGACGGCGTAACGGTGCCGGTGAGTGCTCGCTCGGCGTCGTCGAGCCACCGATACAGCCGGGCGAGCGTGTCGCCGCGTAGACCCGGCGGGGTCGAGGGCACATCAGGCGTGACGCCGACCCCCGTCAGGGACCAGCGCAGGACACGCGAGCGGCGGACGCGCCGCGCCCATGCCGAGAGCATCGGGGCTATGTTCTCCGGCCGCACCGACCAGCCGCCGGGCAGTATCTCGTCGCGAAACCGGCGGGCGGTGGCCGCGGCGTCGGCCCAGCCCGCGACCGACAGGAGGCGGGCGCACGAGTCGAGGCGCCGAGCGGCCATCAGGTAGGTGTCACCGGTCCAGAACGGATGGAGGTACGGGTCACGCCCACAGCCCACGGTCTCGACGGTCGCGTCCTGGATGGTGTCACCCTGCAGGGTGCTGTGCACGACGAGCCCGGCGGGCCAGTTCGGCAGCACCGGGCCGAGCGGCAGATGCACCCGGTCGAGGGTGAGCCCGTCCCGGTCCTCGCCCCGATCGGCCATCGCGACGTTGCCGGGCATGTCCATGCCACCCATGTCGTGACCCATGTCGTGGTGCTGGTGACCGCCGTCGCCGTTCTCGTCTTTGTTCTGGCTCTCGTTCTCGTGCTGGTGCCCGGCGTGCTGGTGCCCGTTGTCGGCGCCGGCCTCGTTGTCCTCGTGCCCGCCGTCCTCGTGGCTCTCGTGATTCTGGTGTCCCTGCTGCTCATGGCCGATGTCATGACCCTCGGGCGGTGCGTCGTCGGCCTGGTGGCGCTGGAGACCGGTGTCCCGGAGGGTGGCGACCACTTCATTCACTGCGGACGGTGCGGCCGCCGCGGAGTCGATCTGTGCCCGCGCGCGTGGCCGAGGGAGCTGCGCCCACACCGCTTCCACATACGGCCCCAGGTCGTCGTCGAGCGGGCCCGCGATGAGCAGGAGATTCGCCTCGGCGGGACTCGCCGCCTCGTGCCAGCCGCGCTCACGCAGCACCCGTTCGACGGCGAGCCGGGCAGCGGTGCCGCCCGGTGTGGCCGTCACCAACGGCCGGGGCGGCGTGTGGCGCAACAACCACCCGGTCAGGCCCATCGCAGTGCCCCCTCACGCCACGCGTAGACGACACCCGCGAAAAGGATCGCGAGGAACACGAACATCTCCACGACCGCCGACGTGCCCTTCTCCGCGACGACCAGCGTCCACGGGTACATGAACACCATCTCCATGTCGAAGACGAGATAGATCATCGAGACGGTGTACCAACGGACGTGGTACCGCGACACGGCGTGCTCGGCGGGTGAGTGTCCGGAGAGGAACGGGTAGAGGTTGGCTCTGGTGCCGCCCAAACGGGCGGCGAAAGCGATGCCGTAGAGACCGGCGACACCCACCAACGCCACAGCCAGCAAGACGAGCGCACCGGTGACGGTCATGCGCTACTCCCTCGGCCGACATGCAATACCAGGCACGGGTATTCCCCGTCAGTGGCGGAAGTATTCACGATCCGTGTGTTACTCGTGACCAGGCGCATCATGGCACCCCGGTGCGGGCGGCACTCGAACGGTTCTTCTGCGCGAATTGTCCCGGGTATGTGGGAGGAGGGACAGGGTTTCCGTCGCTATGACACAGGCGATGCTCAGCGAAGCGGGAGCGCAGTGGGAACGTGCGCCTACCATCGCCTGACCGGTGGATGCCGGTCTCGGTGGTGACGTAGATCTTGGGGGTAGCTCCCCGCTGCGAGAGCTTGTGAGGGACCGTTGACCTGGTCGGCCGGGTTCACGACGCGCCGCCGTCCTGGCTGGTGCGGACCGTCCCGTTTGGGGTCGACCCCGCCAAGAGCAGCAGCCGGATCGCACACACACCGCTGAACTCGGGGTGGATGCCTTCGACTGGGGCATCAATCATGCCGAGACATGGGCTATCCCTGCGCGGTCGACATCACCGCGCCGCTGGCCATCGTGCGCGGCACGGGGTGGCCGCCGACCGTGGGATTGTCATGCGCACCGGCGAGGCGTTCCAGACCTCCTGGCTGGTGCGGCGGATCGTGTTGGACAAGGCTGGCACCCTGACCGAGGGCAAGCCGACCGTCCGCGCCGTGTGCCCCGTCGCCGGTCATGAGGACGAGGTGTTGGCTTTGGCCGCCGCCGCGAAAAGCCATCCGGGCATCCGCTCGCCCCCGCGATCGTGGCCGCTGCGCAACACCGCGGCCTCACTGTCGGCGAGCCGGAGGAGTCCGAGTCGGTCACCGGCTCTGGCGTGCATGCCACCGTGTCGGGGCGACCCAGCCTGCTGACCGACGCCAGGGCCGACCTGTCGGCAGTGGCGTCGGCACCGACATCGCCGTCGAACCGGCCGACATCGTGCTGCTGCACGACCAGGTCGGTGCCGTGCTGGATGCCCGCGACATCAGCGACCGCGCCTATCGGCACGCCCGCGGCAACATTGCCCTGGCGTTTCTGTTCAACGGCATCGGCGTCCCGCTCGCCACGACCGGCCTGGTGTACCCGGTCTGGGCGATGGTCGCCATGGCAGCCTCGGTCACCACTATCTTCGTCAACTCCGTGGGTACGCGCCCCTCCCTGCTTCTCCAGGCCATCGTCGGTGTCGGACGGCAGCGAATCGAGGACCCGAAGAATGCAGTGCGGCAGTAACGCCGGCAGGCTGCCACCTGGTCTGAGACCGCTCGACGCCGGCCAGTTTGTGCGATGAGTAGCTTGGCATGACTACGCGGTTTGTGCTCCGTGTGTCCTACTGCCCCAGTAGTGCCGTCATCTCTTCGATCTCCTTGCTCTGCCGGTCGACGATGTCTTGGGCGTACATCGACGTCAGGGTGTCGCTGCCGTTGCGGAGTTGCGCTTGTGCGATGTCGACGGCGCCTTGGTGATGTTCGAGCATGGTTTGCAGCCACAGTGTGTCGAATGCCGGGCCCGTGCTCTGCTGGAGTTGCTGGAATGTCTCCTCGGTCATGAGGTGGGAGTGGTCGTGTTCGCCGCTCGCGCCGCCCGGTGTGACTGTTTCGCCCCACAACCTCAGTTGTGCCAGTAGTGCGTTCTTTTCGGGGTTCTGAGCGTCCTTGATGCGCTGCGCGAGGTCTTTCACCTCGGGGCTGGACGCGCGTTCCAGCGCGAGTTCGGCGACCACGACGGCCTGTTCGTGGTGCGGGATCATGTCCTGGGCGAACTCGATGTCGCTGCGATTGTGATCGCTGTCGGCTATCGCCGTGGTGGGGGCTGTGCTCGGTGGGGCAGTCGAGGTGGTGGTGTCGGTCTCGCCTGTGCCACCGCATGCCGCGGTGAGGACGAGGAGTAGAGCCAGCGAGGGCAGGACACGATGTGTGCGCGGCAAGGGAGGGTCCTTCGCGTCGGGATGTCGTCGTAAGACCGGGCCTGCGGACTCACCCAGTAGGTGGGTTCGCAGGCCCGGAAGTGATGTGTTGTGGAACGCGCTCAGCCTTCCAGCAGTGATCGCATCTCGTTGATCTCTGCTTCCTGAGCGTCGATGATCTGCTGGGCGAGTTCCTTCACCTCGGGGTTGCTGCCCTCGTCCAGCACTGTCTCGGACATGTCGACCGCGCCCTGGTGGTGCTCGATCATCAACTCCAGGAACAGCCGGTCGAACTCGGCGCCGTTGGCTTGTTCGAGTTTCTTCATGTCCTCGGCACCCCATTCCGGGCATCTCATGCCCCATGTCGCCGTGGTCCATCCCGGGCATGTCGTTGTTGACGCCCCAGGCGTCGAGCCAGCCGTTCAGCTGGTCGATCTCAGGTCCCTGTGCTTGTTTGATGCGCTGGGCGAGATCGAGGATGTCGGGGTTGTCGGTGCGGCCCTCCGCGAGGTCGGCCATCTCGATGGCGCCCTCGTGGTGAGGGATCATCCCCTGGACGAAGGTCACGTCCGCCTGGTTGTGGGTGGCCTGTTCAGCTGACGCGCTTGTGCTGGGCTGGGAGCCGGCGTTACCAGTGGTGTCTGCGCCCTCGGTGCCTCCGGTGCATCCGGCGGCGAGCGCCGCGGCGACCGCCGTGGCGAGGGCTGCATAAGTCAGGGACTTCTTCATGGTGCTTGTTTCCTCTCTGTGTAGGTAGGTCGGTTGTGTTGCCGGGACGCCGCGCGAGCTCGATGAACTCGCCCGACGTGGTGACATCACAGCCGCAGCACACAGAGGTCGTAGGCGAACCCGTCCGGGGCCGGTAGGGGGCTCGGGGGAGCACGCCCACCACCGGTCCGGTCAGCGAGGGGCCTGGGGCTGGTGACGGTGTCCCGGAATCGGCGGATGAGCCGGACGGGAATCAGCAGGACGATCGACCCGACGAGCACGGCGAAGCACAGATGGGCCAGTACCGATGAGCCTTCGTGTGAAGGTGCTGACGAACCGTCGTGCTCGGCGATGTCGTGCTCGGTGGTGACCTGCTGGACAGTGGCCGACGGGTCACCGTGTTCGATGTGCTGATTCGCGACGTGGTGCATGAGGACCAGCCCGAGCAACACCGAACAGACCAGCAGCCAGCGCGCGAGCGCGCTCCGGCGTTCCAGGCCCGTCACCGTGACTCTCCATCGACAGGATCGTTCGTCACCACTCGACCAAGCGTACAAGCACGCCGACTCGATGACCTTTGCCCGTGCTCGGTCGCATGAACCTGGTCACCGGAACTGCGAGCGCACGGTGAAGTTGTGGCCACCATCCTGGGACACATGAACGCTGCCTTCGGTGGTGACGTAGGAGATCGGAGGCGCTGTCCGCCGTGAGCGCTTGAGGAGCCTGGCACTTTCAGTCGGTGAGGAGGTTCCCGTGCAGCGCCGCGAGGAGGGGACCGGTAAGGAGCCCGACGCCGAGTGACGCGGTGGCGGCGAGGTAGGCGGTCGCGGTGTTGGTGTGTCGTGCTCCGGGCGCGTATGGCGGGGGAGGTCCAGCAGAGGTAGTAGAAGAGACTGGCGACAGTGTTCACGGCGGCGAGCACGACCAATCATGTGAGGCCGACGTCGAATGTGGCGGTGAACACTGTGAGCTTGCCGGCGAAGACACCCGTCGGTTGTGTGCCGACCAGCCCGAGTAGACACACCACGAGCGTGAGCAACAACCAGGGATGGTGTCTGTGGAGGCCTGCGTAGTCGGCGAGGGCTCGGCCTGCGGAAACGCGCACACGACAGCGAATGCTGGACCCGTTCCCGCTTCGGTGGACACGCAGACCGCTGCGGGCGCGGCGTGGCCGTGGCCGTGGCCGTTCGTGCGGCACCACATCAACATGCCGGGCAGGTATTCGTTCTTGGTCCCCATTCAAGAGGGGACGAATGTCTCTAGTTCTGGGGGCCGCGGGCGCTGAACGTTAGGTACCGCAGGTTGTCGAAGGGTGGACGCGATGATGTGGGGTTATGGGCCCGGCGCGGCGTGGTGGATGATGGTCATGCCGGTGATCTGGCTCGTGCTGATTGGCTTGATCGTCTGGGCCGTTGTCGCGTTGACCCGGGGCGGATTCCGGGGGCGTGACAGCCGAGACCGCCCGGAGACCCCCGAGGACATCCTGCAGCGGCGGTTCGCCGCTGGCGAGATCGATGCGGACGCCTATCGGCAGGCGCGGGAAACATTGGCCGAACGGCATCGGGAACCCCCGCGATGACCGTACTGCGTGACCGTTGGCTTCCACTGTCCGTGTTGGTCCTCGCCATCGCAGCCTTGGTCGCCTCGCTTGTCTGGGTTGTCGGCGGCACGGGCGTGGGTGGGTCGGTCAATGGGCCCGGCTATGGGGGAATGCCGATGATGTCTGGTCACGGCGGGATGATGTCAGGCGCACCAGGACACGGACCCGTGCGGTCCCTCGACGACGCATGCCGCGCCGCCGACCAGTTCGGGCAGCAACGCGGACTGCGCACCGGGGAGGTCATGCAGTTCAGCAACGGCTACTACGCCGAGCTCCTGGACTCACAAAGCCGCGGCGCCACCGAGGTCCTCCTCGATCCCGCCAGTGGTTTCACTCAACTGGAAATGGGCCCGGCAATGATGTGGAACACCGCCTACGGGATGACGCGCACCACGCCGCAATCCAGCCCGCCATCGGTGACACCCGACCAAGCGCTGCGGATCGCGGATCAATGGCTGACTCAAAACCGCCCCGGGCTCCACGCCGCTGAGGCCACCGCATTCCCCGGCTACTACACCCTGCACACTCTCCGCGATAACCAGATCGTCGGAATGATCTCGGTGAACGCGCACGCTTCAGCAGTCTGGTATCACACCTGGCACGGGCAGTTCGTGGCCATGCAGGAAGCTGCCACATCCGGCATGCCCCGATAGATCCCTGGCCAGCACAGAGCCTCCCTGGAGGCTTGTCGGAGCGCTCGACCTTCCGGGCCAGGAACAGCTACACAGCCTTGGTGTTACTCGCTTAGCCAGCCGCGTCGGGCCGGTCCGCCAGCCCCAGACGCAGGTGCTCGCTGTGGTAGACGGCCTCGTCCAGGAGTTGGGCGACATGGTTGTCGTAGAGGCTGTAGACGATGCTGCGACCAGAACGGGTGCCGGTAACCAGGCCCAGGTTGCGCAGCAGCCGGAGCTGGTGGGAGACCGCCGACTGTTCCATCCCCACCGCCTCGGCCAGTTTGGTGACCGGCAGGGGGCCGTGTCGAAGTTCGGTCAGGATCAGCAGCCGACTTGGGGTGGCCAGAGCCTGCAACGTGGTCGCCACACTCGCGGCGGCCTCGGCGTCCAGCCGTGCGGCCGGCCGGTCCCGGCCCTGCACCCCGTGTCCCACGGCCTAAAGCATACCTCACAGCAAACACATGAAGACATCTTCATGTCTTCTGTTATGGTCGGGCGGTCAGCCCGTACCGATGAGAGGTGACCCGTGGCTTCGTTCTCCACTGTCACACCGACGCGCTCGGCTCCCACCCGATCGGTTGTGGCGCCTGTACGGCGAACCCGGTTGCTTGCGCTGCCCGAAGTGCGATGGGCGGCTGCGGCGCTGGTGCTGTTCCTGGCCGGGCTGGCAGTCCAGCTGCTCGGTGGGCCGTCGTGGTTCTGGTGGGCGCTGTACCTGGCCTGCTATGTGACCGGCGGGTGGGAGCCGGCTCTGGCAGGGTTGAAAGCCCTCCGCGAGAAGACGCTGGATGTGGACCTGTTGATGGTCGCCGCCGCGGTCGGGGCTGCCTCGATCGGACAGGTGATGGACGGCGGTCTACTGATCGTCATCTTCGCCACCTCGGGCGCGCTGGAGGCGCTGGCCACCGCGCGGACTGAAGACGCTGTGCGGGGGCTGCTGGGCTTGGCGCCGGACACCGCGACCCGGCTTACCGGCGACGGTGGCGAGGAGAGCGTGCAGGCCGCTGACCTGGAGGTCGAGGATCTGATTCTGGTCCGGCCGGGCGAGCGGATCGCCGCCGACGGTGCCGTGGTGGCCGGGGCGAGCGAGGTCGACCAGGCCACGATCACCGGGGAGCCGCTGCCGGTGGACAAGACCACCAGCGACGAGGTGTTCGCCGGCACCTTGAACGGCACGGGGTCGCTGAGAGTGCGGGTGAACCGGCGCGCCGAGGACTCCGTGGTGGCCCGGATCGCCACCATGGTGGAGCAGGCCAGCCAGACCAAGGCCAAGACCCAGCTGTTCATCGAAAAGATCGAGCAACGCTACTCGGTGGGCATGGTCGCGGCCACCATTGCCGTGTTCGTGATCCCGCTGTTGCTGGGCGAGGCACTGCAGGAGTCGCTGCTGCGGGCGATGACGTTCATGATCGTTGCCTCGCCCTGCGCCGTGGTACTGGCCACCATGCCGCCACTCCTGGCGGCCATCGCCAACGCCGGACGCCATGGTGTGCTGGTCAAGTCCGCAGTGGTGATGGAACAACTGGGCACCACCACGCGGGTCGCCTTCGACAAGACCGGCACGCTCACCCACGGCACTCCAGAACTCACCGAGATCCGCCCGCTGCGCGGTACCCGATTCACCGAAGAGCAGCTGCTGCGGCTGGCCGCCGCCGCCGAACACCCCAGCGAGCATCCGCTCGCCGCCGCGATCGTGCGTGCTGCGCGTCACCGTGGCCTTGATCTGCCCTCCGCCGACGAGTTCTCCGCCCGGCCCGGCCGGGGGGTCGCCGCTCTGATTGAGGACCACTTCATCCAGGTCGGCTCTCCCGCCGCGCTGCTCCCCACTATCGACGGCACGGCCACCGCCGCTGTCGAGGAACTCCAGCAGCGCGGGCACACCGCCGTGGTCGTACTCTGCGAGTACCGCCCGATCGGCGTCCTCGGCATCACCGACCAGGTGCGGGCCGAATCCGCCTCCACCGTCGCTGCAGTGACCCGGTTGACCGGCGCCGACCCCGTGCTGCTCACCGGCGACAATGCCGCCGCCGCCGTCCGGCTCGCGCAGCAGGTCGGTATCACCGACGTGCGCGCCGAGCTGCTGCCCGACGACAAGGTCACCGCCGTCCGCGAACTCGAAACCGATGAGCAGCGAGTGGCCGTGGTCGGTGATGGCATCAACGACGCTCCGGCCCTGGCCGCCGCGCACGCCGGGATCGCGATGGGCGGAGCGGGCTCCGACCTCACCGTGCAGACCGCCGACGCCATCGTGGTCCGCGACGACCTCACCGCCATCCCCGCCGTCATCGCCCTGTCCCGCCGCGCCCGCCGTGTCGTGATCGCCAACCTCATCATCGCCGCCACCTTCATCATCGGCCTCGTCCTCTGGGACCTCATCGGCACCCTTCCACTCGCGCTCGGCGTGGCCGGGCATGAAGGCTCCACCGTCATCGTCGGGCTCAACGGCCTACGCCTGCTGCGCCGCGGCGCCTGGCGCCGCGCGAGCCAACCGGCGCAGTCGGCCAATGCGGCCGGTAGTCGGTCGTGAAAGGCGGTGTAGTTGCGACAGGCCGGCGCATCTCACGTCTGACCGGCGACCGCCGGTGTACTATCGACCATCGTAGTTTTGGGGCCACGGTGGAAGGGGAGATGGCACGGTGATGCAGTTGCAGCACGTCGACAACGCTGCCGGCGAGCAGGTGCGGGAGGCAGCCGACACACGGCCGTGGCGGTGGGGTAGGGGAGTCGGAGTGGCGCTGCTGAGCGCCCTCATCGTGGGTGTGCCGACCGATGTGATCGACACCGGCTGGTTCACCAGGATGACCCCGGTGCGCTGGTGGGAGTACCCTGCTCTGGCTCTGACGGTTTTGCTGACCGGGCTATGGTTCGCGATCGTTCCCCAGGTCGCGAACACCCGTGGCCAGAGGCGGGTCCTGGGTTCTTCGCTGCTCTCGGCGTTCGCCGTGGGATGCCCGGTCTGCAACAAGCTCGTCATCGGCGTGCTCGGGGTCTCCGGTGCGTTGGGAGTGTGGGCACCCATCCAGCCGGTCCTCGCGGTGATCTCGCTGTCCGCGCTTCTCGTGGCCGTGGTCGTACGGTGGCGTGGGCGCATGTGCGCCACCGAGGGTTGCCGGCCTTCTTGAACGGCCGCGCGCGGGTTCACCGGCTCCGAGATGTCTACCGCTGCTACACCTTCTGGGTGTCGGAAAACGTAGCCTGCCGTCCGTGACGCTGTCGTGGACGGCAGGCTACGTCGGCCGACAGTCTCCGTAGTGACAATGCGTTCGAACAGCCGAAAGTGTGCTGATTTCTCGACCGTTCCTGTCTGACTTGCGACTCCGCTGGTTCTGAAAAGCCCTCGGGTGGACCATTGACTCCATACCCCACCCCCGCATAGTGTTCCGTCACTCGATCGAGTGACGAAAAGCACGACCGAACCGGCGAACCAACGGGCGGCCTTTGGCTCGCACCGTCTCGCCGCGGCTTTGCTGCCGAGAGGGAGGTCAAGGGAATGTCACAAGTCGGGCGAATGAGAAAGGGGCTCGCGCTCCTGCTCACCATGGCCAGCGCCGTTCTCATGGGTTGCTCAGGCGGGGGATCCACCGATGTGTTGGCGGACGTGCGGGACAGCGGCACTTTGCGAGTCGCGCTGACCCAGGCCAATCCGCCGTTGGAACTTCCTGGACGACGGCAAGCCTGTGGGCTACGACGTCGACGTCGCGCATGAGGTGGCTCGCCGGATCGGAGTGGACAACGTCGAATTCGTGGCATCAAATTTCCAGAGCTTCATCGAAGGCGTTCGAGCGGAGCGCTTCGACATCGTGATCTCCGGTCAGACGATCACCGAGGAGCGCAAGCAGCAGGTTTCCTTCTCCAGGCCGTACCAAGTCAACGGCGTGGCGATCTTTGTTCCCAGCGGCGACCGTAGCATCGGTTCGCTGTCCGATCTGGAGGACAAGGTGGTGGCCGTGTCCGCCGGCACCACTCAGGAGCAGTTCGCCAGAGAGGAGATTCAGGGTGCGCAAGTCAAGACCTACCAAAACGCGACGCTGGGCTTGACTGATCTCGCCCGAGGCAATGCCGATGCGATGCTGGTCTCACGCTTCCAAGGCAGCTACCTGGCCAAGCAGAACGACCTGGCGGTCAAGCCGGTGGGTAAGCTGCTGGAAAGTGAAGTCAACGGGATGTCCTTCCGCAAGGGCTCTCCCGCGTTCAAGAAGGAGATCGACAAAGCGATCGCGAGCATGATCGCCGACGGCACGCTGAGTCGTATCTCGCAGCAATGGCTCGGGCTGGACATGGTGCCGGAGCTGAATGCCTTACCGCCGGAGCAGGGGTAAGGGCAGCCATGGACATGCTGGTCGATTCTTTCCCGATGTTGATCAAAGGTCTGGGTGTGACCCTGTTGCTCGGGGTGGTGTCGTTCGCGCTCGGCTCCGTGCTGGGCGCCCTCGTCGCTCTGGCCCGCATCTCGGATTTTCGAGTGTTCAGGGGTATTGCGATCATGTTCGTGTCGGTGTTCCGGGGCACCCCGCTACTGATTCAGATCATGATCATATACTTCGGTCTGCCGCAGCTCGGGGTGCAACTCGAACCGATCCCGTCGGCGATTCTCGCGCTGAGCCTGTTTGCGGGGGCGTACCTCAGCGAGAACTTCCGCGGCGGCATCCTCGGTGTCGACAAAGGACAGTGGGAGGCCGCTTCCTCGATCGGAATGCCCTACTGGCGGACCTTCCGCCGAATCGTGTTCCCGCAAGCCATCAGGATCGCGACGCCCGCAGTGGGTGGGCGGTTCATCGCTTTGATGAAGGACACGTCGCTCGCCTCGGTCGTGACCGTTGTGGAGCTCACCCGAGTGGCGGAGAGCATCGGTAACGCGAACTTCCGGTACATGGAGGCGTTCCTGATGATCGGGGCCCTCTACTGGCTGATCAACACCTTGCTGTCCGTCGGGCAGGGAATGCTGGAGAGGCGAATGGGAAAGGCATACGCATGACCACGGCCACGATCGAACTCACAGGCATCCGCAAGGCCTTCGGCGATCTGGAGGTACTGCGAGGCGTGGACCTCTCGGTGGAGCGTGGTGAGGTCGTCGTGCTCATGGGCCCGTCCGGGTCGGGCAAGACCACACTGGTGCGCTGCATGAACCTGTTGGAGGAACCTGATGCCGGCCACGTGCGGATCTGCGGTTGCGCTTTCCAGTGCGGTGTGCGGCGCGACCGTCGCGGGCGGGCAAGGTTGATGCAGCAGGTCCGGCAGCGGACGGGCATGGTGTTCCAGCAGTTCAACCTGTTCCCGCATATGACGGCCCTTGAGAACGTGATCGAGGGGCCCCGGCAGGTGCGGAGGCTGCCGGGCGCCGAGGCTGTGTCCCTCGGCGAGCGGTTGCTCGACCGGGTCGGGCTGGCTGACAAGCGCGATGTGTATCCCTCACGACTGTCGGGCGGCCAGAAGCAGCGGGTTGCCATCGCCAGAGCGCTGGCGATGGAGCCGCAGGTGGTCCTCTTCGACGAGCCGACATCGGCGCTCGACCCGGAACTGCATGCCGAGGTGCTCCAGGTCATCCGGGAGTTGGCCGCTGATGGGATGACGATGGTGATCGTCACCCACGAGACGCACTTCGCCCGTGACGTCGCCGATCGCATCGTGTTCATGGACGGTGGTGTGGTGGTCGAGGAGGCCGCACCCGAGACCTTCTTCACCACACCGGCCAAGGAACGGGTGCGCTCGTTCCTCCGGCTTGTCGATCACTCAGCACTGCCCACGGACGTTCCGGCCGCGCAGGTCGGTGAGGAGGTCATATGACGGCGGCCGCGGTGCACACCTTCGACGTGGAGCGAGCGCGGCGGGAGACCCCGGGCTGCGAGAACGTCGTCCACCTCAACAATGCCGGTGCCGCCCTGATGCCGACGCCGGTGCTCGACCGTACCGTCACGCACCTGAAGCTTGAGGCTCGTGTCGGTGGTTACGAAGCCGCAGCGCTGGTCGCCGAGGAGATCGAGGACGTCTACGGTTCGGCGGCACGCCTGCTCGGCTGCCGTACCGACGAGATCGCCGTGGTCGACAGTGCGACCCGGGCCTGGGACATGGCCTTCTACTCCGTCCCGTTCCGTCCTGGTGATCGGATCCTGACGAGCGAGGCCGAGTACGCCAGTAACTTCATCGCCTACCTCCAGCTGGCGCAGCGCTACAACCTGCGGGTCGATGTCGTGCCCAACGGCGAGTCCGGGCAGATCTCGGTGCCGAGGCTGCGCGACCTGATCGATGAGCGGGTGCGGCTCATCTCGCTGACCCATGTCCCGACCAACGGTGGGCTGGTGAACCCCGCCGCCGAGGTGGGCAAGGTCGCCAGAGACGCCGGTGTGCTGTACCTGCTGGACGCCTGTCAGTCGGCGGGACAGATGTCGCTCGATGTCGACGAAATCGGCTGCGACATGGTGTCCATGACCGGCCGGAAGTACCTGCGCGGGCCCCGCGGCACGGGCCTGCTCTACGTCCGGCGGGAAGTGCTCGACGAGCTGGCGCCGCCGATGCTCGATCTGCACGCCGCGACATGGGTTGCTCGCGACGAGTACCGGATACGTCCCGATGCCCGGCGTTTCGAGTCGTGGGAGTGCAACTACGCGGCCAAACTCGGCCTTGGCGCGGCGATCGACTACGCTCTCGGGTGGGGACTGGACCGCATCCGAGGGCGCGTATACGCGCTGGCCGACGAGCTCCGGCTGAGCCTGGCTCAGTTACCCCAAGTCACAGTTCACGACGCGGGCGTCGAACGGTGCGGGATCGTGTCCTTCACGGTCGACGGCGTCGCGCCAGCCGACGTGCAAGCCGCGCTCGGCGCACACGGGATCAACGTCAGTGTGTCCAGAACCCCCTCGACGAGACTGGACATGGAGAATCGCGGGCTCGAGGAGCTCGTGCGCGCGTCGGTGCACTACTACAACACCTGCGAGGAGCTCGCGATGCTCTGCGACGTAGTACGCGACATCGGCCCCCGGCGTTAGCCGGGCTGTGACGGACGTCGCGGTCCTTGTGCGGCCGCGGACAGGCTGGCTCGCGCTACGGGGTGAGTCGGTCGAGCCCGAAGGAATCCTCTCGCCAGTACGGCTCTCCGCGGACTACGCCGTTGTGGTTGCCGAGGCCATGGGCTAGGCAAGGCCGAGTCCGGTCGTGTCAGCCGCCGACCGGGCAGGCCAGCACCGCCAGGGCGAACAGCAGCGACGGGCCGGTCAAGAACGGGACGGCGGTGGCCAGGGCCCCGGCCGCACCACAGGACAGCGCTCTGCGGGCGCCCTCGGGTGCCTGCGCCACATGCTCCAGGCGAGCGAGCCGCACGCGGACCGTATCGCGCCCCATGGCCAGGGCCACGCTGGGCGCGTCATGCCCGGAGACAGCCAGCAGCGCGGCACGGACGGCAGCGGGGCCGCACACTCGAGTTGCCGACATGTCCGCGGCTAGTTCCACGAGCTCGCGGATGGCTGCTGGCGCCTGCCGGAATAGCGGAACGAACGGCAGCGTGCGCCGCAGGCTGTCCATAACCGCGATCAATAGGTGATGATGCCCTCTCAGGTGAGCACGCTCGTGCGCCAGCACAGCGGCAACCGCGTCGGCGGGCAGGTGCCGGGTCAGGCCTTCCGTCGCGATGATCACGCCAGGCCGGCCGAGAAGGCTGAACGCCAGCGGCCGGTCGTGCGCCAGCCAGAACGTGTTCGGCGTGGCCGCATCCGGCCACCCGGCCAATCGCAGCACCGAGAGCCGTTCGCGGCTTGCCCGCCGTAGCCGCAGCAGTTCGCGCGCCGTGACGACAGCGCAGCGCACGACGACAACCCCCAGCAGGGCGGCACTGGCGATACCCAGCAGGTCCTCGAACCGTGGTGGGGAGCCGTGCTGCAAGGCTGCCAGACATCGGTTCAACGTCCACGTGAGGGAATCGGCAGGCCCGTGGCCAGGCGTCAAAAGGAGGACAACGCCCGCCGTCCCGGCTGCCGCGACACCCATGATCGACGCAAGCCAGGCGACGAGCAGGGACCGTGGGTCTCGGCGGCGGAGATCGACGCGTCGTAAGCCCTGGGGCACGAGCCATCCGGCCGTGATGGTTCCCACCAGCAGAGCCAAAGCCAGCGTCATTGCCCGTTGGCCTTCCAGGAGAGCGCGTTGCGCAGGTGCACGGTGTCGTGCTTGGACGCTGTGTGAAAGAAGCGCCACAGCGCTCCCTCAGTGCTGCCAGAACAGGTCTCTCCGGCTTCGGCGGGCTCGTCTGCGCCCCACAGCACGTTCATCATCGGGTGTCCCGCCCGCCGAGCCTGAACATCGCGCCTCCCGCCATCTTGCTAACGAGATCCCCTGTCAAACGGCCTACTATCGATACTAGTGGTTTGGGGAGTGGCGACCGAGCTGTGCCGTCAGGACGGCAGTGTGGCAGCCAACACGGTGAGGGTGGCTGTCATCGTCGGCAGCCGCTTCAGGAGGTCGCGAACTTTAATCGGCTCTGCCGCATGCCAGAGCATCTCCACTACCGTGGCTTCGAGTTCACCGGGCCCGCGCATGGCGCCTCCTCATAGGGAGTCATCCTACGGGGCGAAAGCTGCCGAGCCGGGTACCTGGACCTGCTCCAGGGAGCGCGTCAAGGCAATGTGTGGCTGAGCCCGGCGACGCCTGCCGCGGAAAGCCGGCCGTGGGGCGGTGCGGAAAGGCGTGCTTCCCGCACCGCCCATCGCCCGGTCAGTGCGGGAGGAGCCCCACCATCTCGCGGATTTCAGCGTCCTGCGCCTCGATGATGCGCTGGGCGAGTGCCTTGGCGTCGGCGTCGCTGCCTTCCTTCAGTTCTGTCTTGGCCAGCTCGATCGCGCCCTGATGATGCTGGATCATCATCTGCAGCCACATGACGTCGAACTCGGAGCCGGTCGCCTGTTCCAGCTGCCGCATCTCCTCTCCGCTCATCATCCCCGGCATGTCGGACTTGTCGGGGGCTGCAGGCGCGCCCCACTTCTTCAGCAACCCGGTCATCTGCTGGATCTCGGGATCCTGCGAGCCTGTGATCTGCTCAGCGAGGCTTTCCACATTCGGGTTGGTGGAACGCTCCAATGCCAGGTCGGCCATCTCCACTGCCTGCTCGTGATGCGGGATCATCTGTTGGGCGAAGGCGATGTCGCTGTCGTTGTGACTGCTCTGCTGAGCCTCGCCGGCCGCTGTCGGTGGCGTGCTCCGGCTCGAGTCCACGGCGGACGTATCGCCGGTGCCGCAGGCCGTTGTGAGGGCGAGGACGGCAGCCGCGCTCGCCCCGATGAGGTATTTCTTCATCGGTGGTCTTGGTTCCTTCTGCGCTGCGTTGTCGGAGGACGATCGTCGTGAGGTCAGGGTGATGAACCGTGACCTCTAAATGCGCAGAACGCAGACGGATGTGAGCAGAGTTCTCCCCACGAGCACTGATCTCTCGCGAGTCCGCGGGACCTGGGCGCAGCAGAGTAGGGTCGCTGCCAGACTGCGCGCATCCCGGAGTACGGACCTCAGCCGCGAGGAGAGCAGGAGCAGAGGGCCAGCAGTGAACAGCACGGCGAGGCAGAAATGCAGTGCGTCGTGCGCCGGGTCGCTCGGCGTCGAGTCGGTGGGCGACTGGCTGTGCCCTTCCGCTGCGCCGCCGGAGTGGGTGGTGTCGGCCACGTGGGCCTCTCCGGCTGCGGGCAGGTGGGATGTCGAGACGACATGGTGCATGCCGAGCACTGCGAGAGCGAGCACGCACAACAGCAACCACTGCGGCACACTGCTGCGCGTACTCCTCCTCATGCCAGCCAGGATAGCGACGTCTCGATGCTGTTCTGCCGATGCGCTCGGCTACCTCATCGGTTGCCCGGCCGGCTCGGCGGTCAGTTGGCGGCTGCGGTGGAGTAGGTGCAGGGCCAGCACGCAACCCGCCCCGATGAGGGTCAGCCCGGCCCAGATCAGCTGTGGCCACCCGGCTTGGTGGGCCAGGCCGAACACGGTTCCGGTGAAGAGGTTGCCCAGCAGGATGCCCACGCCGATGACGGTGTTGTAGAAGCCGTAGTGGGTGGCGACGAGGTGGTTGCGGGACAGGCGCACGACCGTGTCCATCTCGAACGGGAACACCGCGATCGTGCCGAGCGCGAGCAGGGCCGCCGATAGCAGTACGGTTGCTCCGGCCAGTACGGGCCCGACGGTGGCGGCGCCGGGGACGAGCAGGAGCGGGACGAACGCCATGGACAGCAGCGTCATCCCGACGACGATGCTGCGGCCGGGTCCCCACCGCTTGCTGAACCACGCGGTTACCCTGAGTTGGCCGGCGATCGCGACCGCGCCGGATACGACGAACAGCGACGTGACCAGGGCGGTGCTGCCTGCCTCGGATCCCATGATCGTCCGTGCCTGCAGCGGTAGCGCCAGATAGACCTGGAACGACAGCACGTAGGAGCCGATCATCGCCAGGGAGAACAGGACGAACTGGCGGTTGGCGATGACCGTTCGCCATTCGGCGAGGACAGAGCGGCGGTCCGGGCCGCGGTCGGCCGGGTGCTGTGGCAGCGCGCGTGCCTGGAGCACTGTCAGTGCGCCGAACACCGCGGCCGCCACGAGGCAGGTGATCCTGAAGTCGAGCGCGGTGAGGGCCAGTCCGACGAGCGGGCCCAGCAGGATGCCGCCCTGGTAGAAGGTGTTGAACAGGGCGAAGGCCTCCACCCTGCGGTCTCCGGCGTCGGCGGCGAGGTAGGCGCGCACCGCGGGGTTGAACAGGGCACCCGCGAATCCGGTGGCCGCGGAGGCGATCACCAGGGCGGGCAGTGAGCTGACGATGGCTAGGAGTGCGAAACCGCCGGTGCGCAGCACGCACCCGGCGATGATCAGGGGCTTGTAGCCGAACCGGTCGGCGAGTGTCCCTCCGACGAGGAACATGCCCTGCTGGGAGAAGTTCCGCACGCCGAGCACCAGGCCGATCGCCCACGCGGCAAGGCCGAGCGGTCCGGCGAGGTAGCCGGCCAGATAGGGCATCAGCATGTAGAACCCGACGTTGATGCCGAACTGGTTGACCATCAACAGCTTGCTCGGCCGGTCGAACGTGCGGAACTGGCTCACGAGTTGGCTCATACGAGGGCCTCCTGCGCTGTCACGGGGTCGACAACGTGACTGCACCGCGTCCAGTGCCGCACCACCTGTTCTGACGGGGTGTCGATCGTGTCGGGTTCGGAGGCAGGTGCCGGGCCGAGTAACTCGTGCTCGGCGCAGTAGTCGTCGTTGTAGATGGTGTCGAAGTAGCGGTGTGGAGCGTCGGGGAACACCGCCGCGATCCGCGTGTCGGGGTCGTTGTTGCGGGCGGCCCAGCCGGCGACGAGCGCGACTGCTCCCACGCTCCAGCCGCCGCTCGCGTAGTGGGTGGAGGCCAGCCTCCGGCATGCCCACACGGCTTCTCTGGGGGCAACCCAGTGGACCTCGTCGAAGGCGGGGTAGTCGACGTTGCGGGGGTAGATGCTGGAGCCGAGCCCGCGCATCAGCCGTGGGGCGGCCGGCTGACCGAAGATCGTGGAGCCCACGGTGTCGACTCCGATGAGCCGCAGGTGCGGGCAGAACTCCCGCAGCACCCGGGCGATGCCGGCCGAGTGCCCGCCCGTACCGACCGAGCAGACCAGGATGTCGATGCGGCCGAGCTGGCCGATGAGCTCCGTGGCGAGCGAGGCGTAGGCCTCCACATTGTCCGGATTCTGGTACTGATCTGGGCACCATGACCCGGGTGTGCTCTCGAGCAGCTGCCGGACGCGCTCGCGCCGCGCCTCCTGCCAGCCGCCGGTCGGGTGCGGCTGCGTGACGAGCTCCACCCGGGCGTTGTGTGCGGCGAGCATGCGGCGCACGATCGGTTCCATGCCGGGGTCGGTGACCAGCGTGACGGGGTGCCCGTGGACGATCCCGGCGAGGGCCAGGCCGAGGCCGAGAGTGCCGCTGGTCGATTCGACGATCATCGCACCGGGTGTGAGCTCGCCTCGTTCCTTGGCTCTGCCCACCATGTGCAAGGCGGGGCGGTCTTTCATGCCGCCGGGGTTGGCGCCTTCCAGTTTGGCCCAGAAGCCGCGGCGGGAGCCGGTGAACGGTTCCCCGATCCACAGCACGGGCGTGTTGCCGATGGCATGCCCGGGCGAGTGGCAGCGCGCGGCCGGACTGAGGAGCTGGGCCGGCGACGAGGTCACCGGCGGTGTGCTGAGAAGTGTGTGGTTCATCCCTGTGTCGATCCTTCGCGAAATGCGGTGAGAAACAGCGGTCTGAGGACTGCAGCCGGTGGCCGTGCCGAGCTCGTGCTCGGCACGGCTGGCGCGCTCAGGACCGTGCGATGCAGAGATCGAGAAGCAGGGTGCGCCCGGTTCGTCGGTGCGTGCGGTGGCCTACTGACGGCGAGCCCCGCGGGATGCAGGGACCGGATTGGGTGACGATCGACACTGCGATCGCCAGGGCCCCGAGCGCTGCCAGGCCGTCGAGCGTGCCCTCGGAGCGGGGCAGCGCATGGCCGGTCTCGGTGAGGACGTGCTGCTGGTCGGGATGACCCGGGTGGCAGTCGGTGTTCGCGGAGTGTCCAAAGTGAGCTGAATGCTGCGCGACAACGGCCGCGCGCACTGTGTTATGTCCGTGGTCACTCTCGGTATGGGAACGGGGTTCGCACAGCAGTATCAGGTGCAGAGCGACGAATGGCACGAGCACCGCGAAGGCGGCGGCGACCACTAATAAGTGGTGACGATGCGCGGCCAGTCGAAATCTCACAGTAACGAAAACTAACAGCCGCGAGGTGTTGTTGGGGTAAACGGCCTAGCGGATTAGCCCGTTCGGTCCCTGGTATCGCCGTGGAGGGGTACCCCTGCAGCAGCGTTTGTGCCCTGCCTTCACTACGATCCTTCATCGTTGATTGGGGTGCTCTCGTGAACGGGAGCCCACCATGGCCGTGTGGCCTCGACCGCTCTCGGCCTGTGCGGGTGCCGGCGCGAAAGACCGCTCGAGGTGATCATTCTCTGTGTGATCCCTCGCAGGTCAGATCGCGAGTGGACGGTGGGCGGACGTCTGGGGTTGTCCTGCACGCGGAGGGCAGGCCGCTCAGTGCTTTCGCGTGGCAGAGTTGCCGCCGCGTCGCCGTCCTGCCCCGGAGCCAACACGGACAGCTTTGGCGACAGTCAGAACAACGGACAACGCTGGACCGACGCCTGGCATTCGTCTACGCGCAGTCCGTACCGTGCGGGTGGTCAGATGGGCGGCCAGCCGAGGCGTGCGTAGAAGCCGAGCATCCGACTCATGAGGGCGGTCCAGCCACCCGTCATCATCACGATCCCCATGACGACGAGGACAAGGCCGCCGGCGACTTCGATCCGGCGTGAGTGGTTCCGAAGCCAGTTGAGGCGTACCTTGCCCCGGGCCACTCCCACGGCGACCAGTAGGAACGGCACCCCCAGGCCGAGGGAGTAAGCCAGGAGCAGCAGTGTGCCTCGTGCCACGGTCGCGGTGCTGGCAGCCGTGGCCAGGATGGACGCGAGCGCCGGTCCAACGCACGGCGTCCAGCCGAACGCGAACGCGGCGCCGAGCGGCAAGGCTCCACCCGGCCCGCGGCTGAACCTGCTGAGATCGAACCGGAACTCGCGGTGCAGGAACGGAATCCTGAGCAGACCGGTCATGGCGAGCCCCATGATCACGATCAACGTGCCGCCGACCAGGTTGATCGTCCGTAGGTTCTGGGCCAGTAGCAGCCCCAGCGCGGACGATGTCGCGCCGAGTGCTGTGAACACCGCGGAGAAGCCGGCGACAAACAGCGAGGCTCCGAGCAACGCGCGACGGCGCGCGCCGGCAGTCAGGCGCCCGGCGTCCGTCTGCTCCCTCGACAGGCCTGCGACGTAGGAGATGTAACCGGGCAGTAGCGGGAGGGTGCACGGTGACGTGAACGAGATCAAGCCTGCCACCAGCGCCAGCGACGCCAGCGCGAAGAACTCCACGTACGTCGACCTCCGTTTCCTGCCTGTTGGGGCCCCGGTGGGTGGGTACGAGGATGCCCTCGTATCCTCCTACGAAAGATAGTAGACAGTACCGTGCTGAGCCTCGCGTCCGGCGGTCTCAGCGCTCATGCGAAGCAGGATCGATGCCGAAATTATTGACCGACGACGAGGCCGTCGTGTCGTTGGTGGACATCTCCGTCGACGTCGATCGTGTGCCGGTCCTGCGCGGGCTCGATCTGACCGTGCGCAGGGGTGAGTCCGTCGGATTCATCGGCGCGAACGGTTCTGGAAAGACCACACTGCTGCGGGTCCTGGCCACATTGCTGCCACCCACCAGGGGCAAGGGACGCGTACTCGGTGCCACGCTCGGTTCGCCGGCCTGCGCGGCGGTGCGCCCGCGAATCGCGTTGGTAGGACACGCCCCGGCGTTGTATCCGCAGTTGTCGTTGCGAGAGAACCTGCACTTCGTGGCCAGGCTCACTGGTCACCGCGACGGAGAGGCGGACGAGGCCTTGGAGTTGGTGGGCTTGGGCGGGGCCGCCGACCGATGGGCTGAGGTGTGCTCGCAGGGCATGCAGCGGCGAGCCGAGTTGGCCAGGGTGCTACTCACCGAGCCTGCGTTGCTACTGCTGGACGAGGCGCACGCTGGTCTGGACACGGCCTCGGCAGGGTTGGTCGAGGCCGTCGTCGGGCGGGTACGGGCCCGGGGTGGCGCTGCCGTCGTGGTCTCGCACGATCATCCGCGGCTGCTCGACGTGGCGGATCGCGTGGTAAAGATCGCAGACGGACAGGCGACTCCGGTCCAGCCCGGGCCGGTGGTCGCATGAGCGCGGATACCACGCCTGGCGCGCTGCGGCAATGTCTTGAATTGGCACGTAAAGATCTGCGGCAGGAACTACGGGCCGGAGAGGCGCTGCTGGTGACGGCACCGTTCGGGGCAGCTGGGCTGCTGCTGGTCCCGCTGGCCATCGGCAGCGATGTCCCCCTGCTCCGCCAGATTGGCCCGGGCCTGTACTGGGTGGTCATGTTGCTGTTCGGTGTGCTGGTGACCCTGCGGCAGAGCGCGGTGGACGGGCCGGCACAACTGGCGATGGTGCGGCTATTCGGTGTGCATCCGGCGGTGCGCCTGGCCGGGCGAGCGGCAGCGAACACGGTGCTGCTGTTGATATTCGAGGCCCTGCTCATACCGGTCG
Source organism: Saccharomonospora azurea NA-128 (assembly GCF_000231055.2). Classification (GTDB taxonomy): domain Bacteria; phylum Actinomycetota; class Actinomycetes; order Mycobacteriales; family Pseudonocardiaceae; genus Saccharomonospora; species Saccharomonospora azurea. Next base: position 508,629 of record NZ_CM001466.1, read on the forward strand.
CGGTCATCTTGTACGACCCGGACCTTTCCGGCTGGGTCTGGCTGCTGCCGGTGTTCCCGCTTGTCGCCGTCGGGCTGGCGCTTTTGGGCACGCTGGCCAACGCACTCGCGCAGGGACTGGCGAGTCGCACCGCTCTGGGGCCGCTGCTGGTGGTGCCGGTGTCACTACCCCTGTTGCTGGGCGCGACGCAGGTCCTGGAGGCCGCGCGGTACGGCCACCAGCCATGGTCGTGGCTCCTGCTCATTCTCACTGTCGACCTGGCCGTGGCGGTCGCCCTCGGCCTGGTCTCCCGGCACTTGGAGGAGGCCGCGTGATGCTGTTCGGACGTCGCTTGTCGATTGCCACCGCGCTGGTGGTGGCAATCGGGATCGCAGGTGCGATGCTCGCTCCGCCCGACCGGCTGCAGGGCAACCTGCAACGGCTGATGTACGTGCACGTGCCCGCGGCGTGGGTGGCCTACCTCAGCTTCGCGGTGACGGCGGGCGCCGCTGCGGCGTGGTTGTGGCGGCGCCAGCCCCGCTACGACCGAATAGCCGTAGCGAGCGCCGAGGCGGGCGTGTTCTTCACCGGACTGGCGATCGTGCTCGGTTCGATCTGGGGTAAGCCCACCTGGGGTGTGTGGTGGACGTGGGACCCGCGAGTGGTGACCACGGCGGTGATGTTCTTCGTCTACCTGGGCTATCTCGCGTTGCGGCGAGCGACCCTTGATCCGGTGGCCCGCGCGCGCCGGTCGGCTGTGTTCGGCGTGGTGGCGTTCGTGCAAGTACCGATTGTGCACATGTCGGTGGTGTGGTGGCGAACGCTGCACCAACCTCCGACTGTGCTGAAACCGGGTGATCCGAGCATCGACCACACCATGCTGGCGGCGTTGTTGGTCAACGTGTTGGCTTTCACGCTGTTGTACCTGGTCATGGTCCGGGCGCGTGTGCGGCTGGAGGCATTGGAGGAAGAGCTCGAGGCCAGGCAAGTGGCCGAGGGTCGGGAGCTGGCAGGCAACGCGGTGCTGGCTCCGCGGTTGGAGAAGGGTTCGTGAGCTGATGTTTGAATGGGCCTGGGTAGCACTCGGTTACGGTGCCACCGCGCTCGCCATGGCGACGTACTTGATCAGCCTGACCTATCGGTGGGCACGGGCACGGCGTCGAATGGGAGAGCAGCGGTGAAGCGCTACCGAATGCTCGCGGTGTCCGGAGTGGGGCTGGTCGCGGTGTTGGCCGGCCTGCTGTTCTTCGGCAACCTCAATCAGAATCTGGTGTACTACCTGACCCCGCAGGAAGCCGTTGCTCAGCGGGCCGACTTCGCCGACGGACGCCGCTTCCAGCTCGGCGGGCTCGTCGAGAAGGACAGCGTGGTCAAGACCGCGAACAGACTGCGGTTCACGCTCACGTCCGGCACCGGACCCGGTTCCGACACGGTGGCCATCGAGCATCACGGCGCGCCAGCACAGCTGTTCCAATCCGGGATTGGCGTCGTGCTCGAGGGTTCCTGGCGTGGCGACGTCTTCGTCTCCGACACGATGAAGGTCAAGCACGACGAGAACTACCAGCCACCGGCCCCGGATGGTGAGAAATCGTGAGCGTCGTGACTCCCGCGGTGGGCTGGGGTGGCACGCTGTTGGGCCTGTCCGGTTCGATCGTGTTGGCGCTGTTCGGCTTCCGCGCTCAGCAGCGCCCCGAAGCGATCCGCCGAACCCAGTTGCGGTTCGCCGTCGGTTGCATGGTCGGTGGTGCCATCCTGGCGATGGGTGCGCTCGAAGTGGCCCTGCTGACGGACAACTTCGCCGTGTCCTACGTGGCCGAGAACCATTCCCGCGCAACGCCACTGCTGTTCACGATCACCAGCGCCTGGTCGGCATTGGGCGGCAGCATCATCCTCTGGACACTCGTCCTCACCGGCTACACGGCCATGGTCATGCGGCAGGTGCGCAGCACCCACGATCGGTTGGGCACAGGAGCACTCGGCGTGCTCGGCCTGGTCAACATCTTCTTCTTCGTCCTAGTGTCCACCGTGGCCAACCCGTTCAAGATTCTGCCTGACCCACCGGCGGATGGCCCCGGGCCCAATCCCATCCTGGCCGACCACATCATGGTGGCCTTCCACCCGCCCATGCTTTATCTCGGGTTCGTCGGGTTCACCGTGCCGTTCGCGTTCGCCATGTCGGCGTTGCTACTGCGCAAGGGTGGCGTGGAATGGCTGCGGCGAACCCGGCGGGCGAACTTGGTCGCCTGGAGCTTCCTGACCGGTGGGCTCGTGCTCGGGGCGTGGTGGTCCTACGAAGTACTCGGTTGGGGTGGCTACTGGGCGTGGGATCCGGTCGAGAACGCGGCACTCATCCCATGGCTCGTGGCGACCGCCTTCATCCACTCCGCTGTCGTCCAGGTCAAGCGCGGGATGCTGCAAGCGTGGAACTTCGTGCTCGTGATCGCCACATTCGCGTTGACGATCCTCGGCACATTCCTCACCCGCTCCGGCGTCGTGGCTTCGGTGCACTCGTTCACCGAGTCCGGCGTTGGCTCGGTGTTCCTGGGGTTCCTCATGTTGGTGCTGGTCGGCGGGTTCACTTTGTTCGCGCTGCGCGGTGAGCGCATTGCCTCGCCGTCACGGCCGGAGTCATTGGCCAGTCGCGAGGGTGTGTTCCTGGTCAACAACCTGTTGCTGACCGTGTTCGCGTTCGTCGTGCTCACCGGCACCCTGTACCCGATCGTCGTTGAGTTCATGACCGGGGAACAGGTCTCGGTCGGCAGGCCGTACTTCGACCGGATGTCCGTGCCGCTGGCGTTCGCCCTGCTGTTGGCGATGGGCATCGGCCCGTTCACCCCTTACCGTTATGCCTCACCTCGCGTGTTGTGGACCCGGCTGCGGGTTCCGCTGCTACTCGCCAGCGCAGCTGCGGCGGCTCTGGTGCTCGCCGGAATCCGCTCGCCGGGCGTGGTCGCCGTGGTTGCCATCGCGGTCGGCATCGTCGCGGCGAGCGTGCGCCACCTGATCGTCACCGCGCCGAAGCCCCGCTGGAAGGGCGTGCCGCGGCTGCTGCGTGGGCAGCGTGCGTACTGGGGCGGACAGTTGGCCCACATCGGCGTCGCGCTGGTCGCCGTCACCATCGCCGTGTCCGGGGCCTTGGCCAGCAAGGCCACGGTGACCCTCGACCGCGGCGAGACCGTCGAGTTCGCCGGCTACGAGCTGACGTTCGATCGTACGGAGCGGCATCAGCAACCGGATCGAGTGAGCACTGACGCGCACATCGTCTTTCGTGACGGTGATCAGGTGGTCTGGATCGGTCGGCCGCTGCTGAACACCTTCCCCAACCAACCCCAGTCGATCGGCCAGCCCGACGTCTGGACCACCCCAGGGCGCGACATCTACATCTCCCTCGCCCAGTTTGACCCGGAGCGCGTGTCGCTCAACCTCTACCACTACCCCCTGATGGCATGGCTGTGGGTCAGCGGCTTTGTGATGGCCGCAGGCGGTTTCTGGGCACTGAGTGGCCGGGCGCAGCGCACGAGCCGGCAGGACTCGCTGGAACGGGTGACCATCGATGCGTAGCCGCGTGACTCAGGTGAGCATCGTGCTGGCCGTGCTGAGTCTGCTGGGCGTGACGATGGCAGGACTGCTGACCGGCTGGTCGGGCACGGAGGATCAGGCCTCCGAGCTCGAGCAGCGGCTGCGTTGCCCGACGTGCGCGAGCGTGTCCATCGCCGAGTCCCCCTCCGATACCGCGACGGCCATGCGCACGGTGGTGGCCGAGCAGGTCGCCGCCGGGCGAACCGACCAGCAGATCATCGACTACTTCCGCGCCCGCTACGGCGACTGGGTCCTGCTCGACCCACCCGCGAAAGGCCAGACGCTGCCGCTGTGGCTGCTGCCGTTCGCCGCGCTGGCGGTCGGTGCTGTGGTGCTGATTTTCCTCCGTGGCCGGCGGTCACCGGAACCGGGCGACGATGTACTAGACCCGGCCCAGCTTGAGCGCGTTGCCCGCGCGGTCGAGCAGGCGCGGGCCAAAGCCGACAGGGAGGAGGTGCCATGAGCGTCGAGCGGGAGCGGCTCGAGCAGGTGCGCGACCAGGCACTGGCCGACATCGTCGATCTCGAGCGGCAGGTTGCCGATGACGAGATCCCGAACCACGCCGCCGTGAGGCTGCGGCGACAGTACGAGGCGACCGCCGCGCGAGCCATGGAGGAGCTGGAAACGCAGCCGCCGGAGGAAACAACCACCACCGCGCAGCGTCCTCGCTCGTCGCGGCGCCGGAGAGGCCGGCTCGTTGCCTATGTGAGTGCCACGGCTGTAGCCGTTTTCGCGGCCCTAGTGCTGCTTCCGCAGTACGTGGCCGAGCGGCCCGAGGGTGGGTTCATCAGTGGCAACGAGGTCATCCAATCACCCGCAGGAGCGCCGAGCTCATCAGCGCAGCCACCGAGAGACCTGTCGACGGTGACCGAGGCCGAGATGGAGCAGGTGGTCGCCGCCAACCCGAACGTCCTCGGTATGCGCCTGGCCCTCGCCAGGCGCTACGTCGAGAAAGGCCAGTACGACAAGGCCTCCGAGCACTACGGCGTGGCCCTCACACAGGCCCCGGACGACCCGCAGGCCCGATCCTCTGCTGCGTGGCTGTTGCACAAGATGGGGAACACCGAAGCCGCTCTCCGGTTTCTCGACAAGACGCTGCTCGGCGCACCGGGCTCGCCGGACGCGCTGTGGTACAAGGCGAGGATCCTGCTCGACGGGCGCCGGAATCCGGCAGGCGCACTGGAGATACTCCAGGGTCTGGTCGAACGCGGCGACCTGGAACCCGAGCGCCTTGCGGAGGCCGACCAGCTGATGACGCGTGCCCGGGAGCAGACAGAACGATGACCATAAAGGACAATATGCGGGAGAGCCCCGGGCGATGGCGGGTAGTGCGCTGGATCGCCTTGGCGGCCGTGATCGTCGTGATCGGCATCGGTGCGGTGTTCGGCAGCCGGCTCGGCGAGGACCCGACCCTGGTCGACAGCCCCCTGATCGGCGAACCCGCACCGAGTGCGGCCCTGCCTTACCTGGAACGCGAGGGATTGCTCTCGCTCGCCGACCTCCACGGCCAGATTGTCGTCGTCAACTTCTGGGCATCGTGGTGCGTTCCGTGCCGGGAGGAACATCCCGCACTCGTCGCTGCCGCCAACAACTACAAGGATGCGGGCGTGGCCTTCGTGGGTGTCAATTTCCAGGACCAGCGCGGTGCGGCGGTCGCGTTCCTCGACGAGTTGGGCCGTGGAGACTCTCAAGTATACCACTATGTGACTGACCCCGATTCCAGGCTCACCCTCGACTTCGGTGTCTTCGGCGTCCCGGAGACGTTTTTCATCGATCGCACTGGTACGATCGTTGGTAAGATCTCTGGAGTATCCGACTATCGGCTGCTCTCCTCAGCCCTTGACCAGATGCTGTCCGGTCGCGCCCCGGAGTCACGCATCGAGGGCTCTGTCCAGCCCGCGCCGTCATAAGTTCCTTGCCATCTGGGTGGATGACCAGCCCTGTGCTTCTGTGCTGTTCGTCGCTTCGGCTTTCTGTCAGTGATAACACGACGATCATCGTGACATGGGCCGGTTCGGGTACTACTATCTCGTCTAGTAGTGCTGAGGCTTGTGTTGCTGTCACGTGACGGGCCGCTACTACGGGAGTGAGTGCTGGATCCTCCCCCCTCTCCAGCGCTCCTCCGTGCGTCGGGCGGGGCCCAACCCCTTGGGACCTGCCCGACGCCACCATCGGTGATGGTGCGAGCGTAATCCCGGGTCACGCAGGGGCCCATGCGAGATGATCGTTCGTAGCGACCTCCCCGAAAGCCGCCTATGCGCGGCGGTGATTAACCAGTACGGCCAACTCCAGTCGCGTGCCTCCAGGAGGTCCTTGCTGTGGTCGCGGATCCAGGCGCGGGGCTGAATGTGCTTGTTTTGCATGTGTTGGCGTAGCTCAGCGCTTTCGAGCCGAGGCCGGGGACGTCCGGTCCCGCCGGCCACGCTTGGCTCCATACCACTGTGACACCGGGATGTGGCTGCCGTCCCGTGCTGTGGGCCGCAGGTCCCTGGGTGGCTTCCGCCCGAGAGGGGAACGTAAAAGTCGACGGGCTGAACTGAACGGGACCTTGTACGGGCAGCGAGGCCGACATTCGTCGCGGAAGGCACCACGGTGAGCAGCATGCATTCCCACTCGAATGGTTCCAAGGGTCCAGCACTGTAGGCGGGGATGCTGAGGGGCTCGGAGCAAAACTTCGTCGCAGCGCGACTGGAACGGCAACCTGGGGTGAAGTCCGTGGGCGGTCTGGCTACTCACCGGCAACCCGTTCATCACCGCGATCCTGTTCGCCACCACAGTCGTGGCGATCACCTGCCCCGGACGCCTCGGATTGGCGACTCCGACGGCGATCATGGTCGGCTCCGGACTGGTGCCAAGCACGGTGTGCTGTTCAAGAACGCCATCGCCCTGGAGACTTCGGCCCGGATCCAGGTCGTCGTGATGGACAAGACGGGCACACTGACCAAAGCCGAACCCGAAAGTCATCGACGTGCTCACAAACGGAATCGACGGCAAGTTGCTGCGTTGGTCTCGGCGGTTGAACGGAACTCCGAGCACCCGCTGGCCGAAGCGATCGTCTGGCACGCCAAGGAACGCGGCGCGGATTCCGCATCCGCCGAGCGCTTCGAGAACGTGCCCGGTCATGGTGCTATGGCTACCGTGGCGGACAAACGCGCCGTGGTCGGAAACCGGCGGCTGATGGAACGTGAAGGCATCGACCTAGGACCGGTAGCCGCACGCCGTGACGAACTCGCCGACGGCGGACGAACCGCGGTGCTCGCCGCCGTGGATGGTAGCCGCCGGCGTCATCGGCATCGCCGACGCACCCCGCGAAACTCGGAGGCCACGATCGCCGAACTGCATGAACTTGACATCGAAGTGGGCATGCTCCGCCGTCAACGCACTCGCCCTCAAACGACTACGGCTTCCGGCAGCCGCATATTGATCGGGCGTATCACCGGAGTGCGGCATCAACTCTGGGCACGTGTGGTCCATCCTGCGCGGTCAGCTGGGCTTCAGTGCCCAGCCGACCGGTCCACCGTGCTGCGAATGACGACGCGATCGCCACCTGGCTTGCCGAACACTGGCCGGGATAAAAGAACGCCGCCACACGTGGCTATGTGTTTGCGGCGGGTGAGCCGGTGCTTCCACCCGGTACACCCGCCGCTCGCATCAGGTGCCGGTGTCCGACGTGGGTCGTTCGGACGCCTGGAATCCCGTTCTGGCATGTGAGCCGTCGCAGAACGGTTTTTTGTTCGACTTGCCGCAGCGGCAGAGCAGTCGAGTGCGGCCAGGCCCGAGATCGACGACGTTGTTGTCGTGGTCGACCACTCGGACCGGTCCCTTGACCTGGTACGGCCCGTTGTCCACAACCTTGATGACCACAACGGCTTCCGGTTGCTGATCCTCTGCCATGGTCAGCCGGCGACCTCGTAGCCAGCCTTGGTGATCGCCGTGCGGACGAGATCGGCGTCGACCGACGCGTCGCTGATGACGGTGACCTCGCCCGTGGCGATGTCGATGTCGACGTCATCGACGCCCTCCACGGATGTGACAGCGTTCGTCACCTTGCCCATGCAGCCGGAGCAGGTCATTCCCTTCACGACGTACACGTTGTTGCTCACTGTCTCGTCCTTTCCTTGATTGTTCTGCCGGAGTTACGGTACCCCCGTTGGGTATAATCCGGCAAGGTCGATTTTACCGCGAGTGCTGACCGGGGAGTTGCTTCTCGCTGGGGGTTGGCTTCAATCGGATCGGCGGCAGCGGCGTGGTGCGGTCATCTCCATCGAGGCCTTGAGGCTGCCGAGACGCCCGTTGCGGCGGGCGGTGGCGACCATGGTGGGGGCGAGGAGCCGACAGCAGATCCGCACCGCCACATCGACCGAGAGTCGCCAGCCACGGACCCGGGCAGCACGATGCGCTCGCCACAGCTCGCTCATGCCGTCACCGCCGTCTGTGCGATCTGCCGACTCAGAACCCGGGAGCCGCTGTGGCCAGTTGACGACCACAGCGCCGATCAGTGCGCCGTCGCCACCTTCGTATCGGACGCAGAAGCCACGCGATCCCGGCTCGGGCTGGGACTCCACCCCGTCCGGTTGTCCGACGACCTGTACCCGGTGCTCGTAGACGTCGGTCCAGAACACGGGCGGCGCCTCACGTGGTGGCTGCTGCCCGGTCAACGTCGCCGCGGCGCGTTGCGCACTGGTGGATACTGCTACCCAGTGTTCGTGACGGACCGCGCGGCCGCCCTCGACCACCGCGCCCGCCGCGGTGATAGCTCTGCCCGCGGTATCGGTGAGTACGCCGTCGGTGATGTCGACACCACTGCCGTCCAACCACTCCGTGTTCGGCACGGCTTCCAGTCCGGTCACGACAGCATCGGCGTCGATGACGGAGTTGTCCGCGAGTATCAGGTGGTATTCCGTGTCCGAGTGCTGGAGCGACCGGACCGCTTGGCCGAAGTGGGTGCGAATACCGCGGCCCCGGTGTTGTTCCCACAGCCAGCGTGCCGGGCCGGATCCGAGTGCCCGTGCGAGCGGGGCCGGATCCGCGTCCACGATGGTGACCACCGATCCCAGGGCGTGTGCCGCGACGGCGATCTCTGAGCTGATGAAGCCTGCTCCAACGATCACGAGATGTCCCCGATTCTCTCGGAGGGTCGTGCGCAGGGCTTTCGCGTCGCCGGCCGTCCGCAGTGTCAGCCCGGCTTCCGAGCCGGGCAGCGTCCTGGCTCGGGCACCAGTGGCCAGTACCGCCGTGTCGAACGCGATGGTGGACCCGTCATCGAGCTCGACACGGCGATGCTCGAGGTCCAGACCGGACGCGGTGACGCCAAGCTGCCAGCGCAGCCCGGCTGTGGTTTCGAGGGGAACGCACTCCCAGTCGGAGCTGGACAGCGTGGCCTTGGACAGAGGTGGGCGGGCGTACGGCAATTGTTTCTCCGCGCTGACGCCGACCAGTTCACCGGAGAATCCGTTGCGACGAAGCGCTTCGGCCGTTCGAAGCCCGGCAACGCCTCCACCGACAATGACCACGCGTTGCGTCGGCAGCCTCACGCCTGGCCCTCCGACAGAACCCGGATGGCCTGGACAGGGCAGTCCGGGATGGCCTGTATGACGTTGTCCCGCTCGCTGTCGGCGGGCTCGGCAACATACCGGGTGAAACCTTGGTCATCCATCTGGAAGACCTCTGGGGCTGTCAGTGCGCACAGGCCGTGTCCCCCGCAGCGGTCGTAGTCGATCGTGATCGGCATCCTTTGCACCTTCTCTTGATTGCGGTACGGGGGTAGGGTATAAGTTAGTTGCACACCGCCTCCAGGGCTGACCCGGTGGTACCCCCGAGGGGTAATATGGCCTGGTCGTTACGACGCAGAGGAGGAGTGGGATGCGGGGATACACCGGAGACAAGGACGCGTACCTCAAGCGGCTGCGCCGGATCGAGGGGCAGATTCGAGGGTTGCAGAGGATGGTCGAGGACGATCAGTACTGCATCGACATCCTCACCCAGATCTCCGCGGCCACGAAGGCGTTGCAGGCCGTGTCCCTCGGGCTGATGGATGAGCACCTGCGGCATTGCGTGGCCGAGGCGATCAGCCAGGGCGGCGACACGGCGGAGGAGAAGGTGCGCGAGGCCAGCGACGCCATCGCCCGCCTCGTGCGCTCCTGACAACCACAGTTTGACCGAAGAAGGAGGAGAAGAGATGGCTCAGCAGACGTACACGGTGACCGGCATGACCTGCCAGCACTGCGTGCTCTCGGTGACCGAGGAAGTCAACGAGATCAACGGAGTGACCGACGTGGCGGTCGACCTGCCCACCGGCAAGGTCACCGTCACCAGCGAGCGCGACCTGGGCGTGGACGAGGTGCGCGCCGCTGTGGAAGAAGCCGGATACAGCCTGACCGCCTGAGCGGGCGGCCCTTTCACCTGAGGATCGAAATGAACACTGCAGGGAAGCTCTCCGCCTACGGTGTGGCGCTCGCCCTGGTCGCCGGTGGCGGCTGGGTGATCGGCAACGCTGTCGGTCCCTTCGCCGGTTCGGCCGGCGCGCACGGCGACGAGGACGCCGCGCACGGGGACGCCCACAGCGGCACCGTCGCGGAGACCGCGCACCCCGACCAGCCTGGCGGGCTGGCGTCGTCCAGGGGCGGCTACACCCTCACGCCCACCAGCACGACGCTGACCCCCGGGGACAACGAGGAGTTCTCCTTCCGGATCGTCGGACCGGACGGTGAGCCAGTGACCCGCTTTGAGGTGGAACACGAGAAGCGGATGCACCTGATCGTCGTGCGGCGGGACACCGCCGCGTTTCAGCACGTCCACCCGGAAATGGAGACCGACGGTACGTGGAACGTGCCGCTCAATGTCGACCAGCCGGGAAGCTACCGCGCCTTTGCCGACTTCGTCCCAACCGGCGGCGAGGCCACCACGCTCGGTGTCGACCTGGCCGTGCCGGGCGAATTCCAGCCCGCCACTTACGCACCATCGCGGGTCGCGACGGTCGACGGCTACGAGGTCCGGCTGGGCGGCGACCTTGAACCGGGTCGGACCTCCACGGTGACACTCACGGTCACCAAGGACGGTGAGCAGGTCACTGACCTGCAGCCCTACCTCGGCGCCTACGGCCACCTTGTGGCTCTACGGGGCGGTGACCTCGCCTATCTCCACGTCCACCCGGACGGTGAACCGGGCGACGGCGACACGAAATCCGGACCGACCACCACCTTCCACGCCGCAGTGCCCTCCGCAGGTACCTACCGGCTGTTCTTCGACTTCCAGCACGAAGGAAAGGTCCGCACCGCGGAGTTCGCCCTGCGAGCCGACATGGCCGGCCGGGCAACTGGTTCGGCTCCCACATCCGCCACTGACGACGGCCACGGCGGCCACGGCTGATCCGGACGGGAAGGAGTAGCACAATGACATCCGAGGTGAAAGACCCACAGCCGACCCCTGGCCGGGAGATCGAGCTGGCGATTGGTGGCATGACGTGCGCGGCGTGCGCGAACCGGGTCGAACGCAAGCTCAACAAGCTCGACGGGGTCACCGCCACGGTGAACTACGCCACGGAAAAGGCCAAGGTCGTCTACGCCGATGGCGTGGAGCCGGACCAGCTCGTGGCTCAAGTGGAGGCCGCCGGTTACTCGGCGGCTCTGCCGCAGCCGGAGGCGTCGGGGGAACCGGCGGCCGCGACGGACAGCGACGATGATCCGACGCGGTCGCTGCGGGATCGCCTGATCGGTGCTGCCGTGTTGTCGGTGCCGGTGATCGTGCTGGCGATGGTTCCGGCGTTGCAGTTCACCTATTGGCAGTGGATTTCGCTGACGTTGGCCGCGCCGGTGGTGACGTGGGCGGCGTGGCCGTTCCATCGGGCCGCGTGGACGAACCTCAAGCATGGCGCGGCGACGATGGACACGCTGGTCTCGATGGGCACCCTGGCGGCTTTCGCCTGGTCTGTGTATGCGTTGTTGTTCGGCAGCGCGGGTGTGCCGGGGATGACGCATCCGTTCGAACTGACCATCGAGCGGATGAGCGGCGACGGCAACATCTATCTCGAGGTCGCGGCCGGGGTGACCACGTTCATCCTCGCCGGGCGCTACTTCGAGGCCCGGTCCAAGCGACGGGCCGGTGCCGCCCTGCGGGCGCTGCTGGAACTGGGCGCGAAGGACGTCGTGGTGCTGCGAGGCGGGAAGGAAGTCCGGATTCCCGTCGAGCAACTGGCGGTGGGTGACCACTTCGTGGTCCGGCCGGGTGAGAAGGTCGCCACCGACGGCGTGGTGTCCGAGGGTAGTTCCGCTGTCGACGAGAGCATGCTCACCGGCGAGTCGGTGCCCGTCGAGGTCGGCCCGGGCGACAAGGTCGTCGGCGCGACGGTCAACTCGGGTGGCCGGTTGGTGGTGCGGGCCACGCGGGTGGGTTCGGATACCCAGTTGGCGCAGATGGCCAAGCTGGTGGAGGACGCGCAGACGGGCAAGGCGGCCGTGCAGCGACTGGCGGACCGGATCTCGGGCGTGTTCGTGCCGATCGTGATCGCGCTGGCCGTGGGAACGCTCGCGTTCTGGCTCGGTACCGGTGGCTCGGTGTCGGCGGCGTTCACGGCCGCGGTCGCGGTGTTGATCATCGCGTGCCCGTGCGCGCTGGGGCTGGCCACGCCGACCGCGTTGCTGGTGGGTACCGGGCGGGGTGCGCAGCTCGGCATCCTGATCAAGGGGCCGGAGGTGCTGGAGTCCACCCGCCGCGTGGACACGGTGGTGCTGGACAAGACCGGCACCGTCACCACCGGCAAGATGGCGCTGATCGACGTCCACGTGGCCGACGGGGTGGACCCCGACGAGCTGTTGCGGTTGGCGGGGGCGCTGGAGAACGCCTCCGAGCACCCGATCGCCCAGGCCATCGCCAAGGGCGCGGCCGAGCAGGTCGGGCAGTTGCCTGCCGCCACGGACTTCACCAACCTCGAGGGCTTGGGTGTGCAGGGCGTCGTCGACGGGCACGCGGTTCTGGTCGGTCGCCCCGCGTTGCTGGCCGACTGGAGCCAGCACCTCACACCTGAGCTGGTCGAGGCCAAGGCCGCCGCGGAGGCGCAGGGCAAGACCGCCGTCGCCGTCGGTTGGGATGGCCAGGCACGCGGGGTGCTGGTGGTGGCCGACACCGTGAAACCGACCTCTGCCGAGGCGATCACGCAACTGCGTGGGCTCGGGCTGACGCCGGTGTTGTTGACTGGTGACAACGAGGCGGTCGCCAAGACGGTCGCGGCCGAGGTCGGCATCGACGAGGTGATCGCCGAGGTGTTGCCGAAGGACAAGGTCGACGTGGTGAAGCGGCTGCAGTCCCAAGGCCGGATCGTGGCGATGGTTGGCGACGGCGTGAACGACGCGGCGGCGCTGGCGCAGGCGGACCTGGGCCTGGCGATGGGTACGGGCACCGACGTCGCGATCGAGGCGAGTGACCTCACCCTGGTGCGCGGTGACCTGCGGGTGGCGGCGGACGCGATCCGCCTGTCGCGCCGCACGCTGGCCACGATCAAGGGCAACCTGTTCTGGGCGTTCGCCTACAACGTGGCGGCATTGCCGCTGGCGGCGGCGGGCCTGCTCAACCCGATGATCGCGGGTGCGGCGATGGCGTTCAGCTCGGTGTTCGTGGTGAGCAACAGCCTGCGCCTGAAGAGCTTCCGCAGCGGCATCACGGACACCCCACCGTCGGTGAAGTCGGAGGACAAGCCAGTGAAGGAGCCGGTCGCAGCTTGACCGGCGCTAGAGCTGGCACAACCTGCACAGCCGACGGTGACCGCCACAGTCATGCGGTCACCGTCGGCTGTCGCGCGTCCCATGGTGTGCAGCTAGTCAATCCCGGTCCCTCCACCGGTTCGGGCTGGATTCTGAGCCAGGTGAGACCGCGTTACCAGACAGCAGCAGCGCAGCACCCTCGATGACGATGCTGCGCTGGTTAGCTCGCTTCCGTCAGGAGTCCCATCAGGTCAGCGGATGGGCAGCTGATCTCGTCCAGGGCGGCGAAGGAGGGCTTGTTGGGTGGATCTTCGGGGTGTCGCCAGCAATGAGAGTGTGACTGCCGAATCTGGGCCGATGCCAGGAACCTGCAACGGTGCTCGCCTTCCTCGCAGGCACGATGGGCAAGCACATGAAGTCCCTGAAGAAGATGATCTTTGGCGAGACTTCTTCTCCAGGGACTTCACATCCACCTTCAGGACAGGCTTTACCCAACCCTCGATAACCTCAACGGCCTCGACTGATCTTGCTGAGATCGCCCTTTTGTTTGCTCAGCCAGCGATGCGGCGCGCGCCGATCAGGTGTCCGTCACCCTTCATCGACCGCACGTCGACCAGTTGGCCTTCGGTGGGCGCGTCCACCATCTTGCCCTGGCCGACGTACATACCGACGTGATGGATCTTGCTGGGGTCACCGGTTCCGTCGTCGTAGAAAAGGAGGTCGCCAGGAAGTAGGGAGTCGAGTGACACGGGCCTGCCTGCCGTCCATTGCTGTCGGCTCGTCCGAGGAATGTTGATTCCAGCTTGATTATAGGCCCACGAGGTCAGTCCGGAGCAGTCGAACTCGCTCGGTCCTGTTGCCCCCCACTCGTACTGAGAACCGCGGCGGGACAACGCGGCTTGCAGTGCATCGTTGGCGGCACCCGGTGGGCCGAGATAGCTACCGTTGTCCTGGACGGTTTGGAGCTCAGTTCGCTCGGCCGGGCTCAGTTCGTTCAGAGCTGTTCGAACCGCTTCGATTTCCTCGTCAAGGTCGGCCTTGCGTTGCTGAAGTTTTTGGACCGTGCGTTCCGCGGCCGCTGTTGATTCCCGTGCCTGCTTCTCCGCTTCGGCTGCTTCTTTCCGGGCAGCGTCGGCTTTCGCTCGTACGTCGTTCAGGGCATCGAGGGTTTCAGTGTTCTTGGTTGCGATGTATTCGAGTGCTGACGCTTTTTGTAGAAGCTCTTTGCTCGAATCGCTGACCAGTACGGCTGACCATGTGGTGACGGGGCCGTTACGGAAACTCGCGGAGATGAGAGTGTCTGCTTTGCCTTGGGAGGCCTCTTCCGAACGCTGCGCTTTTTCGAGTTCTCGGTTTGCCTTATTGAGCGCAGTTTTGGCCTGTTTCTCCTTCTCGCGCATTCGTGCGAGTTCTTGTTCGGCTTCTGCCAGGTCCTCTTCGGTGCCTGCGGCCTTCGCGCCAAGTTCCTGATAGCGCTCCATGGCGTCTGACGTGTCGTCTTGCGGCTGCGCAGCGGCAGGCGCTGCAGGTAGCATGAGTGTCGCCGCAATGGCAGCGATGGCCGCCTTGCGAGGAGTGAAGCGGCGTGAGTGCGCTGTCACGATTGTTGGGTCTCCCTTTGGGTGTTGACAGAGAACCGCCCCGTTCGGTCCGCAATCACATTAAGGGATCTTGGCGATCTTGTCTACTATCTGTCTTAGTAGTCGGTCAAACCGGGCAGTAGTGACAAGTTGCTGAGAGGGGAGCGGCATGTCGAGGGACGCTTTGGCGCGGCTGATAGATAGTGGCCTTGTGGGAGCTTGCTGAATCAGGCCCGTCCGTGCCCTGTCCGACCTGCGGTAGTGAGATGCCCGTTCAGGTTGCCGATCGAGCACGGCCTTTATCCATTGGGCAGCGCAGGCATGGCGCCCAGCCTCGAGCTATCGTCCACGTCATCGGGCTTCAGAGGTTCGATAACCGCATTCCCGCCCAATAATCAGATCGGTGTGGTGAACCCTGCGATGGGGCCACGAAGCCAGGCCACCATTTCACCCCACAGTCCCGTCACCAACAGCAAGCCCACAATCAACAGCATCACGCCGCCAACGATCTGGACCGCTCGTGTGTGGCGACGTAACCAGCCTGCTGTGCGGAGTGCCCATTGCGCACCGATTGCGAGCAGGATGAAGGGCAAGCCAAGTCCCAGGCAGTATGCAAGTACTAACAGGATCCCTCTGGCCGTGGTGGAGCCCACTTGTGTCCCGCTGGCCAGAGCGATGACGCCAGTTAGCGTCGGGCCGAGGCAGGGTGTCCAGCCGAGGCCGTAGACAGCACCCATGAGGGGCGCGCTCGCGATACCGCCTCGTGGTACGTGGTGCAGTTGCACACTGCGCTGCAGGATCGGCACCATCCCCAGGAAGACCAGACCCATGGCGATCGTGATCACGCCGCCGATGCGTTGCAGCAGCGCCTCATTGCCCAGTAGGAAATCGGCCGCGCCCAGTACCGCTACCACAGCGGCGAGGAAAACAGCGGTGAAGCCGAGCACGAACAGCAACGCAGCTCCAGCGACCCGCCATCGCCCCTTCCAGGCACGGGAATCGTCCGCATCAACGGGTGGAGCATCGGCGCCTGTCAGACTCGCCAGGTAGGCCAAGTAGCCTGGCACCAAAGGGATAGCGCATGGCGAGGCGAAGGAGACGACCCCTGCGGCTACCGCGAGCAGGGTGGCGAGCACGATCGGGCCCGAAATGACAAAGTCGGTAAGGTTGTTCACCTGGGTTCCACAACGCTGTCTCGTATGGTGCCGAATTTACTAACCGCCGTAGTAGCGTAGTTGATGGACGGCGGTGGGAGTGAGGCCCCTGCCCGGTAACCAGGTCTTCGTGCAGACGATGAACAAACAGCACCTGGGTGTGATCACCATGGCTGGGACAGAGTCGGAGAAGGACAGCAACGTCGAGGCGAAGGCACTGGTCCAGCTAATCGTCGATGCTCAGGAAGCGGAGATCTGCAAGATACAGACCTGTGCTTCCGCACCGAACTGAGGAGAGCGGCGGGGGAGCGGTCTGTAGCTACTCGTCCACAGCCCTGGCCTTGACAGGCGATATCGCTCGTAAAGGGGGGTCTGGGTGAGTTCGAAGCCAACAGTGATGAATGTCCAGAACCCGCGCCTCCAGGGCCAGCATGGAAAGTCGTCTCGTGTGGTGTGGCTGGGCTGGCAGCGGCGACGTTGCCGTTCCTCGCCGGGACCGGTTTGCTACTGGGGATCGCGATCGTGAGCTGCCTGCTGGTCGGTTGAGTCAACCGTAGGATGCAATCCAGCCAGCACTACCTCCACGAGCCTGCGGGCCGCGGCCTCGGACAGTAGGCCGCTGGCCGCTGCCAGTGCATGGAGGCAATAGCGTGCGAGCTCCTCCAGAGGCACATCGTCGCGGACATCGCCGGCCTCGGAAGCTTCGGCCAGAAGGCCTTGGATCATGTCGAGCACCTGTTGCTCGGCCTGGGAGACGTGCTCGTCCCGGTGCACGAATGTCGCGAGCTCGGCGCCATGGCGGTGGTGCCTTTGGTGCTGTCCGCGCCGTTGATGAATGAGGGCGTAGGCCTCCAGCACTGCTTCCAGGCGCTCTCCGGCCTCCCTCGCTCGGTCCCGGACTTCGGCGAGATGGTGGAGGTGGTGGCCGACCTGGCGTTCGTGCCACGCGCGCACAATCGACTCGACATCGGGAAAGTACTTATACAGCGTCGCGCGCCCGATTCCGGTCTGCTCAGCGATCTGCGACATCGTCACGGACAGCAGCCCGTACTCAGCAGCCAACGCCGCGGTGGTGTCCAGGATCGCCTCGCGTACCCCGCGACGATGGGCCTCGATCGTCTCGCTCCACAACTTCGGCACGCCAGCAGTATACGAGGTGTTGACATGGAGACAGTTTGATTTGTTGTAGACAGACTGTCTCGATAAACTGGCGGCTATGGACAAGCTCCGTAAAAACAGCGGTGACCGCACCAGCGGCGATAACCAGCCGGTCGCCGGCCCTCCGCGCTGGGTGAAGGTGTTCGGGCTCATCGCTCTGCTCGTGGTCGTGCTCCTGGCCGTTCTGCTGATCTTCGGCGGTGAGCACGGCCCAAGCCGTCACTTCTCACTCGGCGACCCTGCCGACCATGCGGTGAGCGAGACCGTCCTCGGATGAACATGAGGCCCGGCGTGCGGAAACTCGCCCTCACGGTGCATATCGCAACCACGGTGGGCTGGCTCGGCGCGGTCGTCGCTTTCCTGGGTCTCGCCATCGTCGGCTTGACCAGTGGGGACGCGCAAACGGTTCGTGGTGCCTATCTGGTGATGGAGCCGATCACCTGGTTCGTCCTGGTCCCGCTGGCCCTTGCGTCACTGCTGACCGGACTTGTCTCGGCCCTGGGCACACCATGGGGTGTGTTCCGCCACTATTGGGTGCTGTTCAAACTCGTGCTGAACGTCCTCGCGACGGTCCTCTTGCTGGTCTACACGCAGTCTGTGGGTTACTTCGCTGACGTCGCAGCCGACCCCACCGCCGATCTCGACGTTGTGCGGAACCCGTCGCCTGCCCTGCATGCGATCCTCGCTCTAGCGCTCCTGGTCGTGGCTCTGGTGCTGGCGGTGTACAAGCCGCGTGGGATGACCTCGTACGGACAACGCAGGCAAACCGAGCAACGCCGGGGACAACACGAGCACGTACACAATTCATAGCTGTAGGGCACTCCAGGACGCAGCGATGGCCGCATCCACGCGGGACGAATACGGGAAGAGGTGGAGTGTTCCCGCTGTCGAATCAGCAGGAACACTTGTGGTCGACAACGGGCGGGGCCAGGACAAACGGCCGAGAGCACGGCGAGCAGGTGATGGTTTCGTGCGGGTCAACTCCTGGAGACAGTGATGAGATTGAGACTCACTTGGTGAGCCGGTCGAACACGAAGGAGCCTTCTCGCCGGTAAGGCTCCCCGAGCGCCAGGCCGTTGTGGCTGGCGAGTCGTTGGCCAGGGCGAGTGTGAGGAAAATCTGGCGCGCGCCGACCACGCACAGCAAGAGAACGAGATGCCGTGGGCGCATCGATCCTCCGTCCCGCCACGGTGCGTGCTCAAGCTGTTACCAGCGGCATACTAGGCAATCTAGTAGTAGCTGTGAAGATTGATAGGGAAGGGTCCGCTGTTGCTGGTGCTGCCCCGTACCCGGGTCTTGTCCGGACCCAGATGCGAGGCAGCAATGTGGCCCCGCTCGTGGCTACTGAACGTAGGACAGCACCGTCATCATCGAAGATTCGCCGTGGTACGCGTTGTGACAGTGGGTCAGCCACTGGCCCGGGTTGTTGGCGTCGAAGTCCACCTCCAGCGCTTCTCCGGGAAGCACGATCGCGGTGTCCTTGCGGGGCCCTCGGCCGTTCCGCCCCAGGATCTGAAAGGTGTGGCCGTGGATATGCATGGGGTGGAACATGCTCGACTTGTTCTCGAATCGAACCCGCACCCGCTGGCCGTCCCGGATGGGCAATCCGTCATCGGGGTTGTACGGCTTGCCGTTGATAGTCCAGTCGTACTTGGCGCCCGGTCCGTCGAGTACCAATGTGTGCGAGACATCCGGTGCCCGGTCAGCCAGAGTCACCTCTTCCGTGGCTTTGAGATCGTTGATGGCAAGTACGGGTAGTTGTTCGAGCTGCTTGGCGGCGGAGTCGCTTGCCGCCGGATTGCTTTCCCGCCCACTTCGGATGATCACCTGTGCGTAGGAGTCACGCCCCTCCGCCAGCGCCAGCACCGGGACCGTGTCATCCGGAACTGTGATGACGGCATCGACCCGCTCACCCATGCCCAGGAGCACCGTATCCGCCTCACGGGGTTGCACAGGGAAGCCGTCCGTATGCGTAACCCGCATCGGCACGCCCGGGACCCCGACCCGGAAAGCGGTGTCCGCGGCGGCGTTGACCAGCCGCAGCCGGATTCGTTGCCCGGGCTTCGCGGTGACGGAGCGTGGTGCGGAGGCGATACGCCCGTTGGCGAGGATGTGCGGGTAAATGACGTCGCCGGCATCGCCACCGAGCAGCGTTGACTGCGGCATCCCCCCGTGGTCCATGCCCGGCATCCCCCCGTGATCCATGCCACCCATGTTCATCCCGTTTTTTATGAGGTCGGCCAGCACGGTGTCCGGGATGCGTCCGGTGCCGTCCAGCCAGTCGTCGAGGACGACGACGAGCTCAGTGTCATAATCGGCACCGTCCGCCGGGTCTTCCACGATGATAGGTGCGTACAACCCACGGTCCAGCTGCACACCAACGTGGGAATGGAACCAGTGGGTACCAGCGTCGGGAACCGTGAACTCGTAGGTGAAGTTGGCGCCTGCCGGTACCTCCGGCTGGGTCAGACCCGGGACCCCGTCCATGTCGTTGCGCAGGGCGAGTCCGTGCCAGTGGATGGTCGTCGGTTGGGGGAGGTTGTTGGTCAGGTGAGCCCGAAGGACGTCGCCGCGCTGGATCCGGACTTCCTTCCCCGGTAGCTCACCGCCGTAGGTCCACGTTGTGACCTGGACACCGCCGAGATCCACCTCGCCCACGGTGGCATCGAGGCGAACGGAAGTGGTGCGAGCCCCAGCTTTCCGGCGATCGCGCTCGGCGGCCGCCACTAGTGGCGAGTTCGGCGCGACGCGAACCGGTGAACTCGGTGCCGCAGCGTTGGAAGTACATGCGGCAAGGCCTGCGACAGCCGCGCTGGTACTGAGGATGAGAAAGCTGCGGCGGCTCAGGTGCGACACGGTGTGCGGGCGGCCGGGTCGAGCAGGTGTCATGACTCCCTCAGAAGTGGTGATCAGGCCTACCTCACTCCAGGCGGGGGCCGAGCATGGCAAGGCGTTCGGAGAACTGTCGTTATCTACTAGACACAATAGTAGATCGTCTGACTCTCGAAGTACGAGGTGACTTACGCCTCGCGTTTCCCATTCTGCAAGGAAGTGTGACCGGCCGTGACCCTCGAAGCTTATGGAACCAACGATGGTGAGGGTCTGGAACGTGATGATTGCGTACCGACGTGGCTCCAGATGGGTTGACGGGTTCCTTGCGTGTGCGCTCCTGGCCGCGGCGGGCGGTCCGCGCTCACGAGCCGTGATTCGTCAACTGATGAAGCTCGATCTTGGCCGGGTTGCGCCCTCCGCGTTAGCGGCTCAGCTGACCGGGGGGCAACTGATCAGCGCGATGCCCGCGAGAAGTCCGGCTCCTGCGAGGAACGGCAGCACGCCGGCAGCCAGTCCCGCCATCGCACAGGAGACCAAGCGACGAGTTCCGGTTGGAGAAGTAGCGCCTACTTGTAGTCGAGCGATGCGCGTGTCCACCGCACACCGGGCCATCGCGAGCGACGTGCTGGGAGCGTCGTGACCGGACACGTCCCGCAGGGCGGATCGGACCGCTGCTGTTCCGCAGCGACGTACGGCAACGGCGTCAGCAGAGAGTTCGACCAACTCGCGCAAAGCGCGCGGCGCATCCCGGAAGAGAGGGAGGAAAGGAATAGCTACACGGAGTGCTTCGGCCCCGGCGATCAGCAGGTGGTGACGGCCCGCGAGGTGGGCACGTTCGTGCGCGAAGACAGCTTCCACAGCTTTCTGGTCCAAATGGCGAACAAGTCCTTCGGTGGCGACGACAACGCCGGGACGCCCCGCCATGCTGAACGCGAGTGGTCGGTCGTGGGCGAGCCACAGCGTGTCCGGTGAGTTCGGGTCCGCGCGTGCAACCAGACGAAGGACCGACAGGTGTGCTTCACGGGCGCGGGCTCGTCGCCGGAGCCCGCGGACGAACACAACGGCAAGCCGGACCACGAACGCGATGAGCAGGGCGAGCCCGAGCAGGCCTGCTAGTTTCTCGGTCTCGGGTGGTGTGCCGTGCTGGATGGCGGCCCAGCATTCGTGGACGGCCGTCAGTACCGCCGTGCCGGGGCCGTGGCTGGGAAGTAGCAGAAAGACCACGCCCACGGCGGCGCTGACAAGGACCCCGATCATCGACAGCAGCCAGACCACGACCAGCAGTACCGGGTCGTGCCGCCGCAGGTCAGTGCGGTGCAGGAGTCCTGGAACGAGCCAGCCTGCGGCGAGCGCGCCTACCAGCAGCGTGAGGGCTGCTGTCATCGCCTGCGGATCCGCTTCTTGCGCAGGGCGCTCCGTAGTAGGTCGGTCTCCTCGTCGGAGACCGAGGCGATGAAGTGCATCAGGACGGCTTCCCGGTCAGCCGAAGCGCCGAGCACATCGCGCAGAGCCTGTACGGCGGCCTCCTCGCGGCTGAACGCCGGTTCGTAGTAGTAAGCCTTGCCGTGCAGTTCCCGATCAACCCACTTCTTGCGATACAGGTTGTCCAGCACCGTCATAACGGTGGTGTAGGCAAGTTTTTTGCCGGTGTCCAGCTGCTCCAGCACCTCTCGGACCTTGATCGGTTCCTCGGCTTGCCAGAGCACGTCCATCACGGCGGCCTCGAGGTCACCCAGCCCGCGCATCACGTCTCCTCATGGCTGGACATCCTACGTCAGGTGTCGGCTTGCGCATGTGTTTGCTGTCGGATTCATGTACCAAAGATGATACCTACTATCTCGGATAGTGATAAAGTCCTGCTTCCGCTTCGAGGTGCGGGGGTTCTGCTTGTTGAGATTCGTCGATTTTCGCAACCAGGCCAGCCTGGAGCCGTACCTGGCACCCCGCTCCAGCACTCTCCCGGTCGAGCCAGCGAAGAAGCTGCAGCCAGAAGGAATAGGCTGCAAGTTCGCGCAGGCTGTCGCAGAGTTCCTGATCACCTCGGATCGTGTTGCTCTTTGTAGTGTACGAGCTGTGCGTGACGAGCTGAAGCTCGGCGCGATTGCGACGCTAGGCCCAGCGCATAACCGGAAGAGCGGTGGTCGCAGGATTGGCAGGTGCGAATCCAGCCGGTCAGCGGAAGGCTTTCGCTCGGACCTACATCCCGCCTTTCGGACAGACTACGGGTACACCATTCAGGAAAGGATCCATCCCGCGACCCTGGAGATCGGACCCGGTCACTACTCAAGTCCTGCGATGCGGTCGTCAGCGGGGGTGAGAGAGCTTCTTCGTCTACCGAGTCCTGCCGCTGGAGGGCGAGTTGGCAAGCTGGACGTGCGGCAGGAGACGCAAAGCCCGCCGTACGCAAGTGAACCGCTGGCGGATGCGTACGGCGCCACCTTCGACTGGGTGATCGTGATGCGGACCGTTGCGATGCGGTGGCGCCAATCCCGTACCGGGCGGCGAATGTCCTGACACCGGAATCGAGGGCTTCCCCGCTGACGCTGACGACTTGCCATCCGAAGCTCTCGGCACGCCTGCGGATGATCATCCACGCGGTCCTGACGGATCGGTACGAGAACGCTCCCGGGGCTGGATGCGTGAACCTGCCCCAGAAGAGGAACTGACACGAGTCTGGGTGCAGGGGAACACAGCGTCGCTTGCCTGGTTTTGTTATCCCTCTCGCTCTAGATGGCGCCGCACAACCTCCTCGACCTCATCCGGGCTGCGGAACACGAGCGGGTTGGTGATCCTGGTGACCGACCCGTCTGGTCGTACGAGGTAGTTCAGCGGGAGAACCGGCGGCGCGCGGAAGGCGTCCTGTACGGCACGCTTTCCGTCGTGTACCGAGGGGTAGCGTACGCCCACGTCGACCAGGAAGGCGAGGCCGTCCGACGGCGCCTCCTGGACATTGACACCGAGAACCGGAATGGCGCCGGGTCGCTCGGAGTACTCGTCCAGTACGGGCATCTCTTCTCGGCAAGGTGGACACCAGGATGCCCAGACATTCACCAGGGTTGCCTTGCCGGCAAGCGTCGCGCCGAGGTCCACCGCGCCAGGAGTACCCAAGCACGCGGCGGTGACTCCGACCAGCGGCCCCGCGGGTGCGGGGGCATCGGGGGCGGGGCTCGGGCAGGGCCTCGTCTTCGCGCGCTGCCGCAGTTCGGTGAGTTTGGCGTCGCTCTCCTTACGAGGCACCGACCGTACGGTGTCCGACGCTATGCCGGTGTCGGCGGCGTCGCCGTCGCCGGTCCTCGGCCACAGGGCGACGATACCGGCTATGGCCAGGATCATGACGACAATGGTCCACCGCCCGGCGCTGGTCAACACGCACCTCCTGAAATACTAACCTGGGTAGTATATCCAGAGGGCAAATCGGTGGCCATCCGAGTCGTGCGTAGATGGCGAGCATTCGGCTCATGAGTACTGTTCAGCCGCCCGTCATCATGACGAGCCCGTCGCGACGGAGAGGGCCTCCGACGGTCTCGGTCGCGACGGGCGTGGCGGTGAAGCCAGCCGAGGCGGACTTTGCCTCGGGACAGCCTGGTGGTGAGGGGCAGGAAGGGCAGGCTGATCGTGGCGAGTCCCATGACGGTGATCAGCGCGCTGCCGGCCAGGTTGATCGCCTGCAGATTCTGGGCCTGAAAGAGCTCGAGTGCGGACGAGGTGGGTGAACACCGCCGAGAAGCCAGTGACGAACAGCGCCGCGCTGAGCGCTGGTTACCGAGAAGCGTGCATCTCCTCGCCGGGCGGAGCAGACTCCCAGTTTCACGGGTCCTGCCCGGCTTCCCTTCCCGGACGGTGGTGAGCTAAGGGCTTTCTGGCTCTGTGTTCTCGTCCTGCGTTCCTGCCTGTACGTGCCGATCGAAGAACCAGAAAATACGATCCCAGGCGTCGGCCGCTGAGTCTTCGTGATAGCCAAGGCGCAGCGGGAGGAAGACCAGCCGGCCGAGCGGGTGATGTCCTCTCGTCAAGAACGAGTGCCCAGCCTCCCCATAGACTTTGACATCGTGATCGATGTCGTGCTCGGTCAATTCGTTGACCAACCGGTGTGCGTGCCGTCCGTAGACGAGATCCCGGCGGCCATAGGAGGCGACAACCGGGCAACTGCCGGACAGAGCACCCGATGTGTGGGTACGTGCCCGTAGTTCACTGAAGCTGCGCGGAGACCGGGCGCATCGGTGGCGGCAAAGGTTAACGCGAAGCCGCCCCGAGGCAGAAGCCGATGACGGCGAGCCGGTCGTGATCGACCTCCGGACGCTGTGCGAGCCATTGGCGGGCGGACTCGAGCCGGTCAGTGAAGACTCCTGGCCGACCACGGCTCGATTCGGCCATCGCGAGAGTGAGGCAGGCAATCCGGTTGCCGCCGCTGTACAGGTCGGGGGCCAGGGCCACGTAACCTCGTTCGGCGAAGCATGCTGCAACTTCGAGAATCTCTGACGTCAGCCCGAAGATCTCGTGCAGGACGATCACCCCGGGACTTTGCTCAGCCTGGGGTTGCTTCGCCAAGGTCGCGCTCCACTGCTGCCCACCCTGCAGATCAACCTCAACATTCTCCCAGCGCAAGCTCGTGCTCGCCGTGCCTCCCGAAGCTAGGTCGGGAACCTTGCGGGAGTGCGGGGCGCGGCGGCGAGCAGACGCTGCGCCGCATTGAAGGGCTGGAGGGAGAGGACTTCGATCTCTTGATGTCCACAAACTTCATTCGCCACCACTTGACGCTGCTCCCTCGTGCTGATCGCTGTACTGACGTGGCGTTCCACGAAAAGCTCCGGGCCCTGTGCGACACGATGTACCAGGGCCAGCTCCGGGAGATCGAAACATTGACGGAGATCATCGAAGATCACATTCCGCGCTGATTCGAGTTCCGCAGGGTGGGCTGATCGGCTCACCCTGCGGGGAACTCCACTCGCAGACTCAGTTGAGTGTTTGGAACACCTGGAAGGTCTTGCCGTTGTCACTGGATCGGTGGATGGCCTCGGCGGTGGCGACGTACACGTCGGACTCGCCGTGGGCCAGGATCGCTTGTGGGCTCGCGGACACGGTGCTCTGCTTGGTCCAGCTGGTGCCAGCGTCGCCGCTGGCATAGACCGTGCCGTCGGGGGCGACACCCAGGAGCCGGTCTGCGGCGAGCCAGTCCACGAACACCAGTATGGGAGCGTCACTGATCGGAGCGAACGTGTTCCCGCCGTCGGTGCTTTGCATCGGGCCCTGTTCGGTGGTGGCGAGAACGATCTCGGGCTCGGCGGGTGACACCGCGATGTCGGCCAGTGACAGCGCCGCACGGCGGTCCCAAGTGTGTTGGTCCGTGCTGACCATGATCTGGCCCGACTGGCTGTCGTAACCGTAGACGGCTCCGTGTGCAGCCTCCAGCGCGTGGAAGTCAACCTCGCCGGACAGTGAGACAGATTGCCAGGTCTGACCGGCGTCAGTGCTCTCGGTCAACCCCAGATGGGGTGGTAAGTCCGGATCCTGCGGTCCCGGGTGCCCGCTTGCGAGGAAGTAATCAGGGCCGGCGACGGTGAATCCCATAAAGTCCTGGGTGAGGCCGGCGATCTGTTCCGGCCGGTCCTGCTCGGTCACCAGGAACAGCCCATGATGGCTCGCCACGTACAGCTGACCGTCCGCCGGATTGATACCGAGCCCGTGAACGTGCCCCAGATTGGGCGACCCGGCTTGCTGATCGGCTTGAGAACCAGAGTCCGAGCTTGCTCCGCATCCAGCTGCCAGCAGCGCCGCGGATCCTGCCACCGCGAGCCATCTGAGAACCACTGCCAACCGTGTGCCTTGCCACCGTGGTTTCGTCACCTGCACCTACCCACCTGTGCCGCTTCAGAAGCTTGTACTAAGGAGGGTAGTGGACGTTGGAATCGGGCGAGGCAGCGCCTTCGGGGCTCGTGACTTTGTAGCGGCGTGGATGCGTCGAGTGACCACTTGGCGCTTAGCGGGCTGGCGAGCTGTGACGTGACCGCGAGTCGACACGGCAGCCCAGGCGACGCACGGGTACGCGTAACTCGGTGAGCGTGACGACGCACTACGGCTGCTTGACGTGGCGAGCGGACTCATCGACGTAACTGCTCGTGAGGAATCGCTAGCGACGGCGTACTGGTCGCCAGTGTCGACAACCCACGCCGACAAACAATGTCGACAAACAGTTCGGTAAGCCGTGTCAACACCTGTAGCTCGACAGGTGCCTTGACCAGAATTGACCGTCTCTACGGAGGATCTCGCACCAATACCACTCAGGCCCTCCACCGAGTGCCAGCTCTCGAACATGGCGTTGCCGCATTCGTCCGTTCGAGTGAATATGGCATATTGCTGGGCATTTTTCCTGACAACCAGCTACGGGTGTTTAGACTCAGAAAGCATCGGAGCGAGAGGGGCGCTCCGACAATGGGGGTTTTTGTTGCGATACGAGCACATCTAGCTGCCTCACTTCCTAAAAAGGAAAAAGTGCCGCCGCGTTTCCAGTGCGTATTCCGTGCGGTGATTATTCCGCAAGGAATGTCATGTTCGCGGGCATGGGGAGGTCATAGGTGAACCTTTGCTCACAACAAGGCGGTAGCTGCGTTGTGATCAGCAATGGGCGGTCGGCACGGAGGACCGTTCTGTGAACCGGCCGTTCCAGACGTGGGGAGACACGGTGACGGGTGGGCAAATGCGGCCCCTTGTAGTGGCGGGCGTGGCTGGAGGTGTGGGGACCTCCACGTGGGCGCGGGTGCTGTACCTGGCCACGCGTCTGCCGGTCAACGACAGCGGTGTCTACCGAGGGGGCGTGATCGACGTGCTGGTCAGCTCCAACACCGCGGCGTCCACAGCCAGGCTCGGGCCGGCGTTGGCAGTGTGTCCCCGGCCGCCGGTACTGGTGGTCATGCACACCGTTCCAGGAACCATCGCGGAGTCGCGCTCGCATCTGCGTAAGGTGCAGCCGCACATCACGGCACGCTTCGACATCAGCCACCAGCGGGCGTGGTTGGAGATGGCCAACCCGCCAGGAACGCGTGTACCCCCCAAAGCCAAGGACATCGCCGAGGCATTGCGTCAGCTGCCTGCTGCGCTCCAGCAGATGTACACCGGCCCTGCCCAGGCATCCACGCGGGCTACGGCCTCGGCCGGAATGCCTCGCGCCGGTTCTGTCCAGCAATCGATACCGGGTCGGGCCGCGCCCGCCATGCCACCGCGGCCGTCTGTGCCGGCTGGGTCACCGAGCGCTGTTCCACACCAGCTGCGGTGACGTTCGTCAGACAAACTACTTCTCGGGGGAATAGGAAATGTTGCTCACGTTGTGGGGGAAAGCGCACTCCTGGGTGTCTCAGCAATTGGTTCCCGACCCTCCTCCTACTGCGCCACCAGGGAAGCTGACCGAGGCAACGAACACCATTTTGGGCTGGATGAAATGGGGCGGGCTGGTCGGCGCGGTGGGGGCGCTGATCGCCGCGGGAATCATGATGGCCGTCGGGCGACGTAATCGGAACAACATGGCCATCGAAGGTGCGGTCAGCATCCCGTGGGTGGTCGCCGGTCTCGCGGTGATCCTCGGCTCGGCCTCCGTCGTCGGCTTCCTGCTGCAGTGATCGCGCACCGCGAGGAGAACCGATGATGAGGAAACGGACGCAGTCACCGTGGTGCTTAGCGCTTGCGCGCATCGTGACGGTGTTGGCGGCCCTGGCCGCCTCCGTCACTATCTCCACCGCGCATGCTCAACCCGACAATGACATGGCTGACCTGCCCGGAGAGCTGCGCAAGTACGTGCCGGCCAGTTCGCAATGGCAGCGGTCCTCGTGGATGACGGCGG
This sequence comes from Saccharomonospora azurea NA-128, assembly GCF_000231055.2. Lineage (GTDB taxonomy): Bacteria > Actinomycetota > Actinomycetes > Mycobacteriales > Pseudonocardiaceae > Saccharomonospora > Saccharomonospora azurea. The sequence continues at coordinate 536,437 of NZ_CM001466.1, forward strand.
AGTCCTGCCGAGACCAGGGCGGAGACTTTTCGGTATGGGCGAGCAACGTCATCCAGGACGCGCCAGCGTTGCTGCAGCACTTTGGACCTGCGATGTTCGGGCCGGAGTCGTCCAATCCTGAGCATCGTGACGCCGTGCTGAGGGGATATCGCGATCTGGCCGCCACGGTGGAGGTGCCTTCGGGGTACTGCGTGGATGAGATGAAGCGCTGGGCTGGTGCGGACGGCACCACCAAACCGTTCAATTTCGCGTGGGGTCTGGACCCTGAGCATCAGGTGCCGCAGTTCCACCTGTGCGTCAGTGCTGAAGACCAGGCTGAAGATCGCAGCCTGCTTGCCAACCGCTCTGTGGGCGCCGAGCGCGGTCCGTGTGATGGCTTCTATGTCGCTTGCGTCAACGCTGACGGCGCCGACCAGGATCGCTGCCAGGCCTGGAACGCGTTCTCCGATGAGTACGTGCGCCAGGTGAAGGTCATGCGCGACAAAGCCTGGGATGCTCACCCACCCGAACTCACCGGGGCCACTAAGCAGGTCGGGGTTCTCGACAGCATGGTCGGCGGCTGGTTTGAAGACCTCACCCGGTCCATCGCGACCGGGGCCGCCAGCCTCATGGCCGAGGCGATGACGTTTTGGACCCAAACAGACCGCACCGACATGCTGGAAAGCCCGGCGATCACCAAGATCCAGGAGATGCTGCGCTACATCGGCATTGTGCTGCTAGCCGGCAGCATGATCTGGCAAGGCATCATGATCATGTATTGGCTCAAAGCCGATCCGCTGATTAACACCGGCATGGGCCTGATCTCCTTCGTGGGCTGGTCCACCCTGGGTGGCGCGGCCGCCGTGCTGCTCAACGAGGGCGGGATGGCCTTGGCCAACCAGGTCCTCGACACCAGCATCAAGGACTTCGCTCAGGCCATGGGCGACTCGCTCATCGGGCAGGTCACCGTCATGACCGGCGCGATCTTCTTCTTGAGCATCATCATGTTCTTCCTGGCCTGCATCCAGTGGGTTCTCGGCTTCTTCCGCATGGGAGCACTGGTCATCCTGCTCGCGCTGCTGCCCACTGCCGCGGCCGGGCAGCTCAACGAATCCACCAAGCCGTGGCTGCGCAAAATTCTGAGCTGGTGCCTGGCGCTGATCCTGTACCAGCCCATCGCGGCGATCGTGTTCGCTATCGGCCTGCAACTCATCGGCAACGGTGAAGGGTTGTCCACCGTGCTGGTCGGCATGTCGGTCATCGCGCTGGCGGTGATCTCGATGCCGACCATGCTGCGCTTTTTCGACTGGGGCGGCCAGAAACTGGTCAACGCCGGAGGCGGTGGCGGGGGCGCGATGGCCCTCGGCGCGGCCGCGTCCGCGCTCGGCAACGGAGGCGCAGCGGGCTTTGGCCGACACATGGACCACAACGGGCCCGCCGCTACTGGCCGGGGAGCTCACACAGCGGGCACCGGGGCCATGCCGGTCACGCCCGCCCACGCAGGCGACGGGCCCAGCCAGAGCCTCAGCGCTGGCAACGCGACCGGAACCAGCTCTGGCGCCGCCGCGCACCCCACCGTCGCTCTCGGACAACATGCGGCCTCGGCCGCTGGACGGTTCGGCGGTGCCGCAGCGGCAGCCATCAGCCCCGGTGACAGTGCCACCAACGACAGCGCCAGTGGTGACACCAGCACCGGCACGGCTACCGGGACGGCGCCCCGTGGTGCTGCCTCCCCCGAGGGGGCGAGTCCACCTCCACCGGCGGGATTCACCGCACCGCCTGGCGCTACTGAGGGAGAGTCGCGATGAGTGAGACCCGCACCTATGGAGGATGGCGACCGCGCCGCGGGTTCGGGATCGGCAATCTCAGCGAGGCCCAGACCGTCGTGATGGCCGGCTGCGTCCTCGTCCCGCTTTGTGTCTGGATGGTCGTGGTCAGCGTGGGTCTTCCGCTGCTGGTGATGCCCATTGTGACCGGCGTGGCCGTCGTGGTGGCGGTGCTGGCCCTCATCCCGCACCGCACCCACGGCACGTCACTGGGCGGGGCATTGGTGATGTGGATACGCACCCACACCGCCCGACGCAAGGGCTGGGCCGAGTGGGAGACCGGTGTGTTCACCCGCCACCCACGCCGCAACGAGTTGCCGGGCGTGTTGGCGCCGATCATGCCGTTATCCACGCATGACGGTCTGGGCCAGCCGTATGGGCTGCTGTGGGATCGCCGCACGGGACGCCTGACCGCGAGTGTGCGGGTGGCGCCGGTGGGCACGGTCCTGGCCGACCCCGAGCGCACGGACGTGTGGATCGGTTCGTTCGCCGCGTGGCAAGCCACCCTCGGCTACGAACCCACCGTCGACTGGGTCTCCATCGTCGTGGAGTCCGCCCCGTCCAGCGGCACCGAACTGGCCGACTACGTCGCCGACCGTCTCGACCCAGCCGCCCCGCCCGTGGCCCGCGACACCATGATCGCCGTGGCGGAGGCACATCGGGGCGCCACCGCCGACATCACCACCCGGGTCAACATCACTTTCCAACCGGAGCGGGCCCGGCCCGCGCCGCAAGACGACGCCGAGCGCGTCGCCGAAGTCTCTCGAGCTCTGGCGGGGCTGGAGCGGGACTTGCCGTTGTGTGGGGTGGCCAGCATGGGACGGGCCACGGCTGCGCACTGGACACACTGGCTGCGCTCGGCCTACGACCCCAACGCCCGCGGGGACCTGGCCCGCCTGTCCGCCGACGACCAGCTGCTGGCGTGGTCGGATGCCGGGCCGGTGCGCGCGCAAGCGCACGTGGACCATTACTGGCACGACAGCGGCTGGTCGGTGAGTTGGGCGATGGCGGCCTTGCCCAACCAAAACGTCACCAGCAACATCCTCGCGCCCTTGGTCACCCCCGGCCGCTACCACCGCCGGGTCTGCATCACCTATCAGCCGTTCTCCGCCGACCAGGCCGCCGACGTGGTCACCCGGGAAGCCTCCGGCAGCAGCTTCCGCCGCCAGCTACGCCGCCGACGTGGTCTGGATGACACCGCCCGGGATCGCGTGGACGAAGCCCGCGCTCAACAAGCAGCGGACGAAGAAGCGCACGGCGCGGGCGTGGGGCTGTGGGGGATGTATGTGACCACCACGGTGGACGACCTGCGGGAGCTGCCTGATGCCATCGCCGATGTCGAAAGCCGTGCCCGCAACGCCAAACTACGTCTACGCCGCTGCTGGGGCTGGCAGCACGCCGGATTCGCTGCCTCCCTCGGCGTGGGCATCTACCCGCCGGAGCTGTCCACACGAGGCAGGTGGGCATGATGAGCCTGCTGCGCCGTTTCCGGGCTCGCCCCCAGGCCGATACCGCGACCAGCCCGGCTGAGCCTGAGTCGGAGCGCCCGGATCCGTTGGCGGTGTTGCGCCGCCGGCCAGTTCCACCCCCTCGCGGGTGGGCGGTGCGCGGCGGCGGCCGTGACCACCACGTCGGCTCGGCCACCCTTTGGCAGGGCACCAGTACCCAACTGGCCGGTCTGTATCCGTTCGTCGGCGGGTCCGGGGCACGGGTCCGTGGCGTCCCGATCGGGCATGACCTGCACACCCACGAACCCGTCGGTCTACACCCTGGTGACTGGCTGAACTCCGGCCTGGTCACCAACACCGGCATCTGGGTTCAGGCCCAGCCTGGGGTGGGTAAGTCGGCGTTTGCCAAACGCCTGGGCACCGGGCTGTGCGCGATGGGCTGGACCATGTTCGTGCCCGCCGATGTCAAGGGCGAATACTCGCCGCTGATCTCCCGATTGGGTGGGACGGTCATCAAGGTCGGCCGCGGGTTCGATGCGATCAACCCGTTGGACCCGGGGCCCCTGCACCACCTGCTGGCCACCACGCCCGCAGGCCGACAGCGGGAGGCGATCCGGGACTCCATCCGGGCCCGTCAGACGGCGTTGCTGGAAGGGCTGCTGCTGCTGGAGCTGGATCGGGCCCCCCACCCCCACCGAGCGCAACCTCCTCAGCCGAGCTCTGGACGTGGCCACAGAGGAAGCCACCGACGGAGAACCCACGATTCCGCAGGTCCGGCAAGTCCTGGACCAAGCGCCGTACCCGCTGTTGGACGCCGCCCGCATGTCCGGCCGCCCCGAACGGTACTTCGAACTCATGCGTGACGTGCTCTCGGCACTGGACTTGCTGGTCGAGGGCCCGCTGCGGGGCTTGTTCGACCGGCGCAGCACCGCGCGCCTGGATCCGCGCTCACCCGCCACCTCGTTGGACATCAGCGTGCTCGACAACGAAACCGACGAGGTGGTCGCCGCCGCGATGCTGTGCTCGTGGGCGTGGGGTGCGGGCATGATCGAAGCCCGACAAGCAGGCACCGGCAAGAACATCCTGTGGATCCAGGACGAAGCGTGGCGAGCCCTGCGCGCCGGACCGGGACTGGTCGAAAAATCCGACCGCATGACCCGGCTGAACCGGCACAAAGGGGTGGCCAGCGTCTACCTGACGCACTCGATGGACGATCTGGAAGCGCTGCCACGCTCCGAAGACCGCGCCAAGGCCCGCGGGATCGCGTCCCGCTGTGCCATCCATGTCTACGGCGGGCTCCCCGCCACCGAGGTGGACTCGCTGGCGGTGAACCTGTCCAGCCGCGAAGCCGACATGCTCGCGTCCTGGCAGAGTGCCGGCACCTGGGTACCCGGACATCGCCACCCCGGGCGGGGCCTGTATCTGATCAAAGCGGGGGAACGCGCGGGCTTGCCGGTGCGGATGCACCTCAACCGCGCTGAACTCGAGCTCTACAACACCGACACCGCCTTCCACACCCCCGTGGGCGGTGCGCGATGACCAGCCCCAATACCCGCCAGCACGCCAGCGGCGCCATGCCCGTGATGCCGTGGGTCATCGTCGCCGGCATGGGGCTGGTGTTCGTCGTGATCGCCGCGTTGTGGGTCGCCGCCACCGTCGCGGCCGGCGCCGGGTTCACGCCCCCCGACTATGGGCAGGTCCTGAGTGCGCTGAAGAACGACGGTGTGGCCGGGCTGATCGGACCACAGGGTTCCCGGCTGCTGTTCTACGGCACACTGTCGGTGCAGGCAGTGCTCGTGTTGGCCGCGACGGTTGCCGTGGCAGTGCTGGTGACACGGCGCCGACGGCCGCGCAACGGACTGCAGGCGATGGTCTCCCGCAAAGCGTTCGCCGATCTGCAGCAGCCCGAGATGGCCAAACGCGCGCAGGGCTTGCGGCCGTCGCTGGCCGAGACCAAGACCAGCGCACTCTCGGCGCGGGAGATCGGCGCGGCACTGGGGGATGTGTCCGGGGCGACCCTGTTCAAATCCCACGAGGATGTCGCACTGGTGATCTGCGGGCCCCGCAGCAACAAGACCTCCGCCAAGGTGGTGCCCGACATCATCGCCGCCCCGGGCCCGGTGGTCGCCACCAGCAACAAGCCCGACGTGTGGGTGCTGACCGCAGGGCTGCGAAACCGAGTAGGGCCAGTGTGGCTGTTCGACCCGCAACGCATCACCTACCAGCCGCAAGGGTTCTGGTGGAACCCCCTGACCGGGGTGCGCGACGTGGAATCCGCGGCCCGGCTGGCGAGCTACTTCATGCGGGAAGTCGGCGGCGGCAGCGGCAGCAACGACCGAGCCGACCCGTTTTTCACCCCCGCGGCGGCCAAGACACTGCGGCAACTGCTGCTGGCGGCCGCGTGCTCGCAGCACACACTGCGCGACGTGGTGCTGTGGGTGGCGACCCGCGCTGAGGAACCCGCCGTCTACCTCCACAACGCGGGCTTCGCCGCACAAGCCGCCAGTCTGCGCTCCACCCTGGAGCTGCCACCCGAAACCAAAGGCGGAATCTTCGAAGGGGTCGCCACCGCCCTGGCATGCCTGGATTCCGAAGAACTGCTGCGGTGGGTGACCCCGCCCGCCACCTGGGAGAACCCGCCACGCGGCACGAAATCAGTGCCCGAGCTCAACCTGTGGGAACTGATCACCACCATCGGCGACCAGCACCCGACGCTGTATCTGCTCTCCCGCGAAGGCGAAGGCAGCGGTCGCCCCATCGTGGCCGCCATCGTCGGCGAACTCATCGACATCGCGGTCAAAGCCGCCAGCGCCCGCGGCGGTCGCCTCGACCCGCCGATCACCCTGCAACTGGACGAGTGCGCCAACATCGTGCGCCTGCCAGAGCTACCGAACTGGATGAGTTGGTTCGGCTCGCTCGGGCTGATGGTCACCGTCGTGCTCCAGTCCCGCGAACAAGGCCGCTCGGTCTGGGGCAAGGAAGGCTTCGACGCACTGTGGTCGGCCGCCACGATCAAAACCATCGGCGCCGGCGTGCAGGACGCCGACTTCACCGAAGACCTCTCCCGACTGGTCGGAGACCACAAAGTCGAGGAAACCTCGACGTCGTACTCCGCCGGCGGGCAGTCGGTGTCGAGGTCCCTGCGCACCGAGCGGATCATGACCGCGGCCGACATCGCCGCCCTGCCCCGCACCCGCGCGTTGCTGTTCACCTCCGGCCGCCGCCCGGCGTTGCTGACACTGCATCCCTGGTATGCCGAGCCCGACGAGGAAAAAGAGCAGATCACCACCCACGCCCACCAAGCCACGGCTCAGGTGCAGCAGGCCGCGATCTCGGCGCTGGGACCGGACAACCCGGTGGCCGCGGCGTTGATGAACGAACGCGCCGATGCAGTCGGGGAGCGGCGATGACGGCCGGCGAGGACGAGGCGTTGCAGCGGCGGATGGCGGCGTTGGAGCAGGAGCACTTCGCTATGACCGAACAGCTGCGCCGCCTCGGCGATGCCACCGAACGCAACGCCAACGCCCTCGACGCCCTCGAAGATGTGTTGACCGACGTGTCGTGGACACCGGTTGACGACGGTGGTGATGCGCTGGCGGAAGCGATGGCGCAGCGTCAGCACCAGCTCAGCATCGTCGACACCAGCACAGCGCCACCCCCACCCCCCGGGCCCGAGGAGGCAGCGTCGGCTGCTGGTGGGGTCGAGTTGCCCGACCTGGAGCAGGTGGCGGCGTGGGTACAGACCCATATCGCGCCGATGGTGCGCAAGACCACCACCACCGGCGAAGGCGGCGGGATCCGCTGGTGCCGCCAGTGGTGGCACCACAGTGAGGCCGTCGACCGGTTCACCGCACTGTATTTGGCCTGGCAGGAACTGTCCGCCGAAGACTCAAGCACCTGGCTCTCGGTGTTCCTGCGCGACCATCTGGACCCACACATGGCGACGCTGACCTCACCCTTCGGCCCCTTCTACGCCTGCCACCCCCGCCGCCACAGCGACGCTGTCGAAGCCCTGGACACCGACCAACCCACACCGCCAGACCGGGAGAACACCTCATGACCGTGCCTGGCTAAGTGGCGCACCCGCCCCGCGGCGGTGCCCGCGCCACGCCAAACGACAACGACCGCATCCAACGTGCTCGGGGGACACAATTGGACACGATCGACAACAACACCACAAAGGGGACCGAGCGTGAACCACTACGGGGCGATGGCCTGGGAGCACTGGCGCCGGGCCAGGCCACAGGAACTGGCGGAACTGACGGATCCGAAGCGGTTCTTCACACAGCTGGGCGAGCAAATACAGACCCAGATTCGCCGCAGGCGGCAGGCACAGGAGAGCACGCTGGAGTCCACCGACAGCTACCTGACGAACCTGGGGCTGCTCAACAACGTGCAGAGCTCGGTGGAGGACGAAGTGCTGCGGGAGATGATCTTCACCGACCCGGAGACCACCAGCTAGCCCGCTTCCGTCCCCGTGGCCAGGACGACCTGGGCCCAGCAGGGCAGAAAGCGCGCGTCCAAGCCAACTTAGACGCCCTGCGGATACTCGCGTCGTTGCGTGAGGGCGCGCAGCCGCGCCCCGCCACACCGCGTGAACAGCAAGTCTTAGCGCGGTGGGCGGGATGGGGCGCGGTGCCGCAACTGTTCGACGAGCACCTGGATACCTTCACCGCGCAGCGCGACGAGCTACGGGAACTACTCACCGACGAGCAGTACCGGGCCGCAGCCCGCTCCACCCTCAACGCCCACTACACCGACGCCGCACTGGTAGAAGTGATCTGGGAAGGGCTTGCCCGTCTCGGTTTCCCCGGCGGCACGGTGCTGGAACCCGGATGCGGCTCAGGCCATTTCATCGGCCTAGCTCCCGACACCGCCCGCATGGTCGGCGTCGAACGCGAGCCCATCAGCGCGGCCATCGCCGCAGCACTCTACCCGCACGCCGACATTCACACCGCAAGCTTCGCCGACATCACCACCACCGAGGCAAGCTTCGACGCGGCTGTCGGCAACGTACCGTTCGCCAACATCACCCTGCACGACCCCCGGCACAACACCGGAAAACACTCCCTGCACAACCACTTCATCATCAAGTCACTCCACCTGACACGCCCAGGTGGGCTGGTTGCGGTGCTGACCTCGCGCTACACCATGGACGCGCGCAACCCCGCCGCACGGCGGGAGATGGCGCAGCTGGCTGACCTGGTCGGCGCCATCCGATTGCCCAGCGGAGCGCACCGCCGCGCCGCCGGAACAGAGGTCGTCACCGACCTGCTGATCTTTCGTCGCCGCGAACCCGAACGCCCTGCCCTCAATACCGAAGCCTGGGAACGCGTGGTGCACACCACGCTCGGCGACGACGGCCCTGAGATCGAGATCAACCGCTACTTCCTCGACCACCCCGAGCACGTGCTCGGGGATCTGAAGGTGGGGCGCGGCCGGTTCAGCGCCGACGAGCTCGTGGTCCACGGCGAGCTCGCCGACCTGCCTGAACGGCTGGCCGCAGTGGTGGAGCGTGTGGCGGCTGATGCGCTCGAGCGGGGACTGGGCATGACACCCCCGCCGGAGACACCAGTCGAGACGCGCCCGACCACGACCGTCTCGGTCGTGGACCCCGAGGCCGCCCGGTTCGAAGGATTTCTGGCTGCCCGACCCGACGGCACCTTCACCCGCCGAGTCGCCAGCGCTGACCAGCCCTACACGCCACTAGCGAAACAGGCCGACGAACTGCGAGCCTTGCTCGGCCTGCGCGACACCGCGATGGCGTTGATCAAGGCTGAGCAAGCCAGTGTGGACGACACCAGCGAGATCACCGGGCTGCGCGCGGAGCTGAACAGCCGCTACGAGGCCTACAGCGAGCAGTACGGGGCGATCAACCGCTTCACCGTTCGTCGGCAGGCCCGCCAGGGCTGGCATGTGTTCCGGCAGTGGTGCGAGCAGCGCGGCTACGAGAGCATTCCCGCCAACCCCGACGACCTGCGCCTCTACTTTGAAGACCTCCGCCGCGCCGGAGTCGGACAAGACATCTTGTCCCGCCATCTGGACTCCATCACCAAAGCCCACACCCGCGCCTTCGAACGTGAAGTCGGCAAGGCCGCCACAAAGCTTGCCAAGCACCACAGCGACCCGGAGGAGAAACGCCGCCAGCTGTTAGAGGAGCACACACCACTCGACCTCTTGCGAAGGGCAGATCAAGAAGACCTTCGAATGCCTGAGGAAGTGGTGCAGGCTGCTGGCGAGGTCATTGCGCAAGCTCCGCAGAAGACGAACGACATGGTCGATCTCGACGAGCTCGGTCTGCGCAACGAGATCACCATGCGGCCCCCGCAGGGCGGATTCAGTGATGACCCGTTCGCCAACTATGTGCGCGCCCTGGAGAAGTTCGACCCCAGCACCCAGACCGCCCGCAAAGCCGACATCTTCCTCCGGCGTGTGATCAACCCAGTCCCAGAACGACTCGGCGCCGAGACCGCCGAGGAGGCGCTGTCGATCTGCTTGGACACCCATTCCCGCGTCGATCTCCACGTCATCGCCGACCTGCTGGGCCTGCCGGGGCCGCAGGAAGCGCGCGCGGCACTGGGGGAGATGGTCTACGACGACCCCGACACCGGGGAACCGGTGTGGGCTCCGCTGTATCTGTCGGGAAACGTGCGTCAGAAACTCGCCCGCGCCGAACTCGCGGCCGCCGACAATCCCGTGTTCAAGGTCAACGTCGCCGCCCTGCGACGCGTCGTCCCGAAGGACCTGGGACCGGAGGACATCGAGGTCCGTATCGGCTCCTGGATCGGCCCGGAGTACGTGCAAGCGTTCCTGCGCGAAGTCCTCGGGGATCGCACAGTAACTGTCGAGTCGGCCGCAGGCATGTGGACCATCGACAACAAGGATTACCGGAAATCGGTGCGCGTCGCGGCTACCGAAATCTGGGGTGGCGGCGGACTGGATGCCTACCAGCTGACCGAGAAACTGCTCATCGGCGCCCCGATCCAGGTCAAGAAGACCATTGAGGTCGAGGGCTCCGAACGCGAGGTCCTCGATGTTGAGGCAACGGAAAACGCGCAAGACAAGGCGGCCGAGATCGGTGACCGATTCGCCGACTGGATCTGGGAAGACACCAGCCGCGCGGCGAGCGTGATGCGCCGCTACAACGAGCTATTCAACGCCGAGATTCCCGCGGACTTCTCCAGCGTGGAGCTGTCCCTGCCGGGCCTGTCTCAGACGGCCCCCCCGTTGCGTCCACACCAGAAGGAAGCGGTGGCCCGCATCATCTACCAGCCCGCCACCGGCCTGGTGCACGACGTCGGCGCCGGCAAGACCCTTGAAATCATCGTCGGGATGGGGGTTTGAGGAACATCCGTGTCGGATCGTGCGCTAAGCGTTCTCTCGGTTTGCCGCCGCGTTGACCTGCGGTGACGCGGTGCTGGAGTCTTCCGAGGTCATTTGTTGTCGATCTTGGAAAGGGCTGTTGTGGCAGTCGAGTTCCTGTCGGATGAACAGGCAGCTGCGCACGGGGCGTTCCCCGAGTCGCTGCCTCGGGGCGAGCTGGAGCGGTACTTCTTCCTGGATGACGCGGACCGGGAGCTGGTGCAGGGCAAGCGCCGACCGCATAACCGGCTCGGGTTCGCGATCCAGCTGACCAGCGTTCGTTACCTCGGACGGTTCATGCCGGACCCGCGTCAGGTTCCGGTGGAGGTGGCCGAGTACCTGGCCGAGCAGTTGGAGATCTCCGATCCGTCGTGTTTGAAGGACTACGGCGAGCGGGACGGCACCGCGCGCACCCACGCTGGGGAGATCCAGAACGCTGAGGGCTGGCGGGACTTCTCCGAGGTCATCAGCGAACTGAGCGAGTGGCTCGACGCCCGGGCGTGGACCACCGGCGACGGGCCGAAAGCGCTGTTCAATGCTGCGGTGGGCTGGCTGCGCGAGCGAAAAGTGCTGCTGCCGGGCGTGACCAGACTGGCGCGGGTGGTCGGGTCGTGCCGGGAGGCGGCGAACCAGCGGTTATGGGAAACGCTGCACGATCTCCTCGACGACGACCAGCGCGCCGCCCTAGACGGGCTGCTGGAAGTCCCTGATGCGCAACGGAATTCGCACCTGGATCGGCTGCGGCGGCCGCCGGTGCGGGTGTCGGGTCCGGCGATGGTCGACGCGTTGCAGCGGGCCGCGGAGATCCTGGGGCTGGGGTTCGCCGAGGTCGACACCGAGGTGGTGCCACCGCGCCGGCTGGCCGAGTTGTCGCGGTACGGGGTGCAGGGCAAGGCCAGTCTGCTGCGCCGTCACGGTGATTCCCGGCGGGCGGCGACGCTTCTGGCCACAGTGACCTACTTGCAGACCCGGGCGGTCGATGACGCCCTGGACCTGCTGGACGTGCTGATCGCCTCGAAACTGCTGGCCCGTGCGGAGCGGGAATCGGCCAAGGAGAAGCTGCGCACCCTGCCCAAACTCGGCAAGGCATCGGCGAAGCTCGCGGCCGCACTCGGTGTGCTGCTGGAGGTCACCGGCGTGCACGACGATCTCGCCGAGCAGGCCGCCGACGACGGCGACACCGTCGAGCCGGTGAGCTTGGCACAGGTATGGGCCGAGATCGAGGCCGTGGTGCCCCGCTCCGAGCTCGCCGAGGCGCTAGTCGCCGTGGTCGAACTCGCCGGTCCGCCGGACTCGGATGCCGATGAGGCGTGGCGGGCGGTGCTGGTGAAGCGGTTTGCCACGGTGCGGCCGTTCCTGCCGCTGTTGTGCGAGGTGATCCGATTCGGTGCGGCCCCGGACGGGCAGCGGGTGCTGGCGGCGTTGCGGGATCTGCCGAAGTTGTGGGGCGGCGGCCGCAACAAGGTCGACCGCTCCGAAATCGACGAACAGCTGCTGATCGGCTCCTGGCGCCGCCTGGTGCTGCACGCACCGGAGCTCGAGCCGGGCACGGTGGACTGGCGCGCCTACACGTTCTGCGTGCTGGAACAGTTCCACCGCTGTTTGCGGCGCCGGGACATCTTCGCGGTCAACTCCAGCAAGTGGGGCGACCCGCGCGCCAAACTCCTCGCCGGGAGCGCATGGAACATGGCGAAGCCGGTGGTGCTGGCCAGCCTGAACCTGCCACCCGCCCCGGACGAGCACCTCGACGAACGCGCCGAGCTGCTGGATGCCACCTTCCGCGAGGTCACCGCCGGGCTGCCCGACAACACCGCGGTGCGCTTCGACGAGCACGGCCGCCTGCACCTGGCCGCGCTGCCCGCGGAGGCGGAGCCGCCGAGCCTGGAGAACCTGCGGGTCCTGACCAACCGGATGCTGCCCCGCGTCGACCTCCCCGAGGTGCTGCTGGAGGTCTTCTCCTGGACCGGCGCCGACCAGGCGTTCACCTCGATCACCGGCGGCGAAGCCCGCCTGGCCGACCTGCACATCAGCATCGCCGCGCTGCTGGTGAGCGAGTCGTGCAATATCGGCTGGACCCCGGTCATCAAGCCGAGTGTCCCGGCGCTGACCCGCGACCGGCTCGCGCACGTGGACGCGACCTACCTGCGGATGGGCACGCTCAAAGCCGCCAACGGTGCCCTGATCGAGCACCAGGCCCGTATCGGGCTCGCGCAGACCTGGGGCGGCGGGCACGTGGCCAGCGTGGACGGGATGCGCTTCGTCGTGCCGGTGCAGACCATCAACGCCCGCCACAATCCCCATTACTGGGGCCAGAAACGGGGCGCGACCTGGCTGAACATGATCAACGACCAGGCCGCCGGGCTCGCCGGGAAAGTCGTGGCCGGTACCCCGCGCGACTCCCTGCACGTCCTGGACGTGCTCTACGACCGCGACGGCGGGCAGAAGCCGCAGATGATCGTCACCGATACCGCCTCCTACTCCGACATTGTGTTCGGTCTTCTCACCTTGGCGGGGTTCACCTACGCGCCGCAGCTGGCGGACCTGCCGGATCAGAAGCTGTGGCGCATCGACACCCGCGCTGACTACGGCCCGTTCACCACGGCGGCCCGGGGTCGGATCGATCTGGAGCGGGTGCGGCGGCACTGGGAGGACATCCTGCGTGTCACCGCCTCTATCCACACCGGCGCCGTCCGCGCGCACGATGTGATCCGGATGCTGTCCCGCGACGGCCATCCCACCCCGCTCGGTGAGGCGATCGCCCACTACGGGCGCATCGAGAAGACCCTGCACGTGCTGCGGATGGTCGACGACACCGGCTACCGCCGCGACATCAAAGCCCAGGCCAACCTCCAGGAAGGCCGCCACGCCCTCGCGCGGCGGATCTTCCACGGCCAACGGGGCGAATTGCGGCAGCGCTACTACGAAGGCATGGAAGACCAGCTCGGCGCCCTCGGCCTGGTCCTCAACGCGCTGGTGTTGTTCACCACCCGCTACCTCGACGCCGCGATCGCCGAGCTGCGGGCCGGGGGCTACGAGGTCCGCGACGAAGACGCCGCCCGGCTCTCACCCTTCGTGCGGCACCACATCAACATGCTCGGCCGTTACTCGTTCCTGACCCCGGAGCTGGCCGGGGGGCTGCGACCCCTGCGCGACCCGGCGGCCCCGACGAAGACGAGACCGACTGAGACAGGTTGCGAGTGTCCGGGTCGGTTCGGCACGGCGCCGGCGTGGCCCCCGAGGGGGTAGGTCCGTCAGGGCTTACCCCCTCGGTTTAGGTAGCGCTGTCGTCGGCGCTGGTGTGGTTTTCGATGATGCGGCAGACGATGGCGTTCTCGCCGCGGCGCTGGCCCTCGCGGGCGGTCCGGCGGGCGGTGGCCAGCGAGCGGCGAAGCTGACGCAGTTCGGTCAGGGTGCGGTCGATCTCGGCGATGTGGGCGTCGAGAAGTTCGGTGACCCGCCCGCACGGCGCGGCCCCGTCGCGCTGCAGGTCGATGATGGTTTTGATCTCCGGCAGTGTCAGTCCGAGGGTTTTGGCCTGGCGGATGAACCGCAGCACGACAACGTCGTCGTCGCTGAACAGGCGGTAGCCGGCCTCGGTGCGTTCGGCGGGCGGCAGGAGCCCTTTGGATTCCCAGAGCCGGACCGCTTTCGCACTCACTCCTGCCGCCTTGGCCGCAGCACCCACGGTCATGTCCATAACGACCCCCTCTCGCGTGGCTGAGCGTTCCGCCTTGACCTTACCCCTGGGGCAAGGTTCTAGCGTGCGTTCGAGACTGAAAACCACAGGTCAGAAGAACGGAGTGCGTGGTCATGGACACGTTGGTGTTGCAGGTGTCGGGGATGTCATGCGGCGGCTGTGAGCAGCGCATCGACGCGGTGCTGCGCCGCGTCGAGGGAGTGCGGGAGGTCACCGCGGATCACACCACCGGTGCGGTGCGGGTCCGCATCGGCCCGGAACTGGCCGATCGCGGTGTGCTGGTCGAGCGGCTGGCCACCGCCGGTTACGAGGTCGTCGAGGGGGCGAACCAGTGAGCACGGCCATCGCGGACCAGTCGGAGTTGTGGGCCACCGAGCCCAGTCCCACGCCGGGGCATGAGCGGATTCGCGCCCGGATCGCGGGGCTGCACTGCTCGCTGTGCACCGGCACGATCGAGAAAGCCCTGGGGCGGCTGGACGGGGTCGAAACGGTGGCGGTGAGCCTGACCCACGAGCAGGCTCTGGTCGACTACGAGCCCGCACGTGTCTCGCCCCAGCAGATCTTGGGCACGCTGCGGGATATCGGCTATGAGCTGTATGACCCGCGCAAGCTGCGGGCTTTCGAAGACGAAGAGCGTGACCTGCTGCGCGAGGGCAAACGGCTGTTCACCGCGATCGGCGTGAGTCTGGCCGCGATGGTGCAGATCGCCGAGGGCTGGTGGACGATCGCGTGCGCCACCCTGCTGGTCGGGGCGCTCGCGCTGGTGTTTTCGATCTTGCGCCCCGCCGGGCGGGCGCGGGCGGCCGGGTGGGCGGCCGCGGTCGCCGCCCCTGGCGCGCTGGCCTTGGCCGCTCGTTTCGCGGGGTGGCTGGAGCCGCCGGTGACCGGGTGGATCGCCGCCGGGCTGGCGGGGGTGATGGTGTTCGGGGTGGCCCCGCACATTCTGCGGATGGCGTATCAGTCCGCCCGCCGCGGCATCCTCAACCAGCACGTGCTGCTGGAGATCGGCGCGTTCGCCGGCATCACCGGCGGCATCATCGGCCTGACCGGCGTCCTGACGGATTATCCGACCGCGGAGTTCTTCGCGGTGGCAGCGATCGTAGCGACCTACCACATCTTCTCGGAGTGGCTGTCGCTGCTGGTCAAGACCCGCTCCAGCCAGTCGATCAAGAAACTGCTGGACCTGCAGCCCGACCTGGCCCGGCTGGTCACCGACTCCGCCGAGTCCGAGGTGCCCGTCGAGCAGGTGGAGGTGGGCCAGCTCGTGCGGGTGCGGCCCGGCGAGCGCATCCCCCTGGACGGGCGCATCCGCTCTGGCTACTCGGCCATCGACTTCTCGCTGGTCACCGGGGAACCGGTACCGGCCGAACGTGGACCGGGCGAGGAGGTCGTCGGCGGGGCGATCAACGGCACCGGCAGCCTGCTGATCGAGGTCACCGCGACCGGAGCGGAAGGCTTCCTGGCCCAGGTAGTGCGCCACGTGGAGGACGCCCGGGCGCTCAAGCCCGGCATCCTGCACCTCGTCGACAGGGTGCTGCGCATCTACACGCCCACCGTGCTCACCGTGGCCGCGACCGCACTGGTGGCCTGGCTCGGCGCGAGCTGGGCGCTCTCCGGGCAACCGGACGTGCACCGGGCGGTGTTCGCCGCACTGGGCGTGCTGGTGATGGGCTACCCGTGTGCGGTCGGGATCGCCGCGCCGCTGGCCATCGTGCGCGGCACCGGGCACGCCGCCGACCGGGGCATCGTCATGCGCACCGGGGAAGCCTTCCAGACCTTCCGGCTGGTGCGCCGCATCGTGCTGGACAAGACCGGCACCCTCACCCAAGGCCGCCCCACCGTGCGGGCCGTCGCCTCCACCCACGGCGACACTGCCGCCGTGCTGGCGCTGGCCGCCGCGGCCGAGCACCACTCCGAACACCCCTTGGCCCGCGCTGTCATGGCCGCCGCCGAGGAGGCGGGCGTGACCGTGGCGCAGGCGCACGACTTCGAGTCGATGACCGGTTCCGGGGTGCGCGCCACCGTCGACGGCCACCACGTCCTGGTGGGCCGCCCCGGACTGCTCACCGACACCGGCGTGGACCTGGCTGAGTTGTCGGACTGGATCACCGAGCAGGAAGCCGCCGGGCACACCGTTATCGCGGTGGCCGCCGACCAGGTGCTGCAGGGTGCGATCGCACTGGGCGACCAGGTGCGGCCCGACGCCGCCGAGGCGGTCGCGGCCATGCGCCGGGCGGGGATGGAGCCGGTGTTGGTCACCGGCGACAACCAGCGTGCCGCACGCCACGTCGCCGGCCAACTCGGCATCGAGCAGGTGCACGCCGGGGTGCGCCCGGACGGCAAGGCCGAGATCGTGCGCGAGCTGCAGGCCGGCGGCACCCGGGTGGCCATGGTCGGCGACGGCATCAACGACGCCCCCGCCCTGATGCAGGCCGACGTGGGCCTCGCCGCAGGCGGCGGCACCGACATCGCCGTGGAATCCGCCGACATCGTCCTGCTGCGCGAGGACGTCACCGCGGTACTCGACGCCCGTGAGATCAGCGCCCGCGCCTACCGGCGCACCCGCACCAACGTCGGCTTGGCGTTCACCTTCAACGGCCTGGGCATCCCGCTGGCCTCCACCGGGCTGATCTCCCCGGTGTGGGCCATGGTCGCCATGGCCGCCTCGGTGACCACGATCTTCCTCAACTCCTTCGGCACCCGCCCCTCGCTGCTCATCAACGCCATCACCAGCGTCGGCCGCGCCCGCGGCCCAGCAGACCAGCAATCCGCCGAGCGGACCGTGGCCTGATCAGTCACGCAACACCGGGTCTGACCGCACAGCAACCGGTTCAGGGACAGCCCTCCCCTGGACCTTCACACAGGAATTGACGTGTCTGATCAACTGACAAAACCCGCTGCTCCCCGCGGGATGCTGGCGCTACTGACCCCGGCGGCGTTTGTGATCTTCGCGCAGATCTTCATGGTCGCCCCGCTGATCCCAAGGTTGGGCGAGGTCTTCCACACCTCGCCCGACCTAGTCGGGCTGGCCGTGCCCGCCTACTTGATCCCCTACGGCGCGATGGTGCTGGTGTGGGGACCAGTCTCCGAACACCTCGGACGCCGACCGGTCATCCTCGGCTCACTGGCCGCCCTCACCGCGCTAGCCAGGCGGCCCGGATCGACAAGCCCGGTTCAGCAGCAGCCGTTCGGGGCGGTGCCGGAGAGGATCTGCTCGATGAGGGGGCGTCCGACGTCGTAGGCGTCGGTGACGGGCAGGGCCTGTGCGTCGGGGTGCTCGGTGAGCCAATCCTTGGCGGCGTCGGTGCTGGCGAAGAAGTGGACCTGGTTGCAGAACGCGGCGCGGACCGAGGTCGGCGCGTCGGGGGTGACCAGGGAGACGACGGCACCGGCGGGCTCCACGCCGGTGAGTCCGCCCGGGGTCACGGTCAGGCGGACCGGTTCCCCGGTGGCCCGGCAGGGGGAGGTGACATGGGCGGTGTGGCCGATGATGGCCGGGAAGACCAGGGTGTCCATGGCGCACCAGGCGTACAGGGTGCGGTCTCCGGTCTGGTAGCGGTGCGGGGTGGGGTTGTGGGTCAGCCCGTTGCCGATGATGCGGCCTTCGGAGTCGTACTCGGTGTCGGGCATGTCGGCCAGCGCCTCGCGGATCTCCTCGGCGGTGCGGCCGGCCTGGCTCGCGAGCTGCTCGATGGTGACCGGCTCGCCGGTGGCCAGCAGTGTCAGCAGGGGGCGCAGCAGCCATAGCTTCACACCGGGGGCGCGGTTGACGGTGTCGGTGAAGCGGTTGGCGAGTGTCTGGGTGTCGGTGTCCACGGCGGGTCCTTCCCTTCCGTGAGGTGGATGGGTCCGATGCCGCCGACCGTAGGGTCTGTCCCTGGGGTGAGGGTCAAGCTCGCGCGTCGCAGCCGCGGGGATCACCGGCCCAGCACAGGTCGCCGTCCGCGAGGTGCTGCTGGTGCTCGCTTTCGAACTTCTCGATCCGATCGAGGATCTGCTGCTGGGCGGCGATGCGCTCTCGCAGCCGCTCGCGGGAGCGGTGCAGCAGCTCGGCCAGGTGCGAGCCGACCGGCCGAACCCTGCCGTCGGCCCAGGCGGCGGTTAGTTCCCGGATCTCGGCCACGGTCAGTCCGAGCCCGCGCAGTTCGCCGATGAACCGCACGCACCACAGGGCGTCGGTGTCGTACAGGCGGTAGCCGGCTTGGCTGCGGCCGAGGGTGTAGATCAGCCCCGAGTCGGTGTACCCGCGCAGGGCCTTGACCTTCACGCCGGTGCGGCGGGACAGCTCACCGACCGTCATCGGCCGGGACTTGTGCGCTTCCCTGGGCATCTTCCCTCCCTCTTCGGGTTCAGCCTGCACAGCAGGAGAGCTTGGCGACATCCGTGGTGAAGGTCTGGGCGGCCAGTTTGAGGGCTTCTGCCATGGTCAGGTACGGCGCCCAGGTGCGGGCGAGCTGGTCGACGGTCATTCCGGCGCTGATCGTGTAGGTGGCGGCGGTGATGATGTCCCCGGCGCCGTCGGCGATCACGTGAACGCCGAGCACACGCCCGGTGCTGGCGTCGGCGACGAGTTTGACCAGGCCCCGGGCGTCCCGGTTGGCCAGCGCGCGCGGCACATGCGCCAGCGGCAGAGTGCGGCACTCGCAACGGATTCCGGCTTCGGCCACTTCGGCGTCGGTCATGCCGACCGCGGCGATGGCCGGGCTGGTGAACGTCACCCGCGGCAGCGCTGTGTAGTCCAGGGTGCGGCCCGCGCCGGCGATGGCGCCTTCGGCGGCCAGCGTGCCCTGAGCGGCCGCCACGTACACGAACTGCGGGCCCCCGGCGACGTCGCCCGCGGCCCAAATGCGTTCGTTGGTGGTGCGCTGGAACTCGTCGGCGACGACCTCGCCACGCGTGCCGGTCTTCACCCCTACCGCGTCGAGGTTCAGTCCTGCGGTGACCGGGCGGCGGCCGGTGGCGATCAGCAGCTGCTCGGCCCGCAGCTCGATGGGGGCGCCGCCGCAGTCGGCGGTGAGGATGTAGCCGTGCTCGTCGCGCCGAACGGCAGCCAGCGTGGCACCAGTGTGCACGGCGATGCCCTCGCCGGTGAAGACCTCCTCGATCGCGGCGGAGACTTCGGGCTCCTCAAATGGGGCGAGCCTCTCCAGCGCCTCGACGACGGTCACGCGAGTGCCGAGGCGGGCGAACAGCTGGGCTTGCTCCAAGCCGACTGCGTTGCCGCCCACGACCACCATCGACTCCGGCAGGCGGTCGAGCTCCATCGCGGTGGTGGAGGTCAGGTATCCGGCCTCGTCCAGGCCGTCGACGGGCGGGGCCCAGGGGGCGGAGCCGGTCGCGACCAGGTAGTGGGCGGCCTCGATGCGGCGGCTGCCGCCATCGTTGAGCACGACGTCCAGCACCGGGGCGTCGGTGCTTCCGGTGAAGGCGGCGGTGCCGCGCACGATCTCCCAGCCGTACTCGGCTGCGAGGTCGGTGTACTTCTCTGCCCGCAGCTGATCGACCAGGGCATCCTTGCCACCAATCAACTCCGCGAAGCCGACCGGCGGTTCTGCGGCGCCGAGCCCAGGGAAGCGTCCGGCCGCCTCAGCGCCGTGGCGGGCCTCGGCAGCGGCCAGCAGCGCCTTCGACGGCACGCAGCCGACGTTGACACAGGTGCCGCCGGTGGTGCCGCGCTCGACCATCACCACTCGTCGGCCTTGGCCTACGGCGGCGATGGCGGCGGCGAACGCCGCCGAGCCGGAGCCGAGCACTGCCAGGTCGAAGCCGGATTCCGTCCAGGTCACGATGCTGCCTCCTCGTGCGGAGCCCGGCATTCCGGGCCAGTTGCTATGCGGCTTGCCGAATAGGTCACTGCCACCATACTATTCGGATAGGCGAATAGTTCCAGTTGTGGAGGCCACCCGTATGCCCCAGCGCCTTAACATCACCGCCCCAGCCGTCTCAACTGCCGACCAGGTGCCGTGCACGCACCTGGACACGGTGGCGAAGTTCTTCCGCGCCCTATCAGATCCCATCCGGCTGAAGCTGCTGGAGTTCATCCTGCGCGGCGAGCGCACCTCCGCCGAGTGCGTCGAGCACGCCGGAATCTCGCAGCCCCGCGTGTCGGTGCACCTGTCCTGCCTGGTCGACTGCGGCTACGTCACCGCCCGCCGCGACGGCAAGAAGCTGCGCTACTCCGTCGGCGACCCGCGTGTGGCGGACCTAGTCGTGCTGGCCCGCTCGTTGGCCGCGGACAACGCCGCCGCCCTGACCTGCTGCACCCGCATCCCCGACAGCCAGGACTGAGACCTGCAAGGAGAGTCCGGCCATGCCCGCCATCCACCGGCCCCCCGGCCGCAACAACGAGCCCTCCGGAGCCGGCACGGCCGCCGGGATCGGCTTCGCCCTGCTGATGATCGCCTGCTGCGCCCTGCCCGTCCTGATCGCTGGCGGCGCGCTCGCCGGGATCGGTGGACTCCTGGGTAACCCCTGGCTGATCGCCGCCGCCGTCGTGCTGGTGGCCGCCGCGATCACCGCGATCGTGCGTCGCCGCCGCTTGGGCCGCGATGCCTGCCGCCCGCCCACTGAATCGCCCCAAACCCCCGCCGACCAGGACCGCCCGCACTTCCCGGCCGACCGGGAAGGCCCGGACAACCGATGACGACTCACCCGCCCACCCCTGCGGCTTTCAGCGGCGGCTGTCGCCGGGTGCGAGCAGGCTGGTGACCTCGGCCAACGCCTGGTCGGAGGGTTTGAAGTAGCGGCGGACGTTCTCCGGCTTCTTGTGCCGGGACTTCGCCATCAACAGCAGCAGGGATGCGCCCTGCTCACCGAGGTGAGTCAGCGCGGAGTGACGGAATTCGTGCAGATCCCACCCTGTGCCCGGACCGCGCAACGCGGTGTGGGCATCGAGCAGGGCGCGGGCCTGGCCGTAGGACAGCCGAGTCAGCTCCGTGTCCGGGCACACGTCGCGGGGACTGAGAACCTTGCCCGGTCCAGGGCGGCGGTGGGTAACGAAGACAGGGCCGCGGGTGCGGCCCTTGAGCAGCCGCGGCAGCAGCCGGGCGGTGCCGGCGTCCCAGTAGACCGTCTCCAGCACGACGTCCTCGCGCGCCTGACCCCGGCGGCGGGACTTGGCCCGGGCACCCTTGGCCTTCACCGGGGCGCGGCGTCCGGCCAGATCGAGGTTCTCGATGTTGAGGTCGAGGATCTCCTCGGCTCGGGCAGCAGTCTCGTACAGCATCCGGTAGAGCGTCTTCTCCCGGAGCGCGACCTCGCGGCGCGCCACCAGCCGGTCGATCGCCAGCCGGGACCGCACCGGGGTCTCCGAGTCCGGGGTCGCCAGGCGCTTGGCCCAGCCCGGCACGGCTGGGGTCTGGCCGCGGTCCCG
>NZ_CM001466.1:558220-577727 GCF_000231055.2 Saccharomonospora azurea NA-128
GGGCGTTCCAGGTGCCCACCGCGGCGCGGCGGGCGTTCCAGGTGCCCACCGCGCCGCGGTGCCCCACAGCGCCTCCAGGGCCTCGCCGACCTCGTCGTCCGCCACCGAGGACAGCGGCCGGTGCTCACCGAGCCGGTCGGCGGTCTTGCCGACCGCGGTGCTGTAGCCCCGGATCGTGTTGGGGTTGCCCAGCGAGTCGAGGAAGAGTTCGGCCGACCGACCGACGATCAGCGTTGAGGTGTTCGTCGGCAGCGCGACGACGGTGGACACCGCGTTCTCCCTTGCCGCAGATAACAGGGCCGCTTCGCGCGCCGCCGCGGGGGCGTTCCCGCAGGACGCGATCAGCGATGCCGCAGATAATAGAGCGTTATCTGTGGGACGACTTCAAGAGCCACCGCCGACCGGAACCCTCGTCAGCCGCCCACCAGCGCCGACGAACGCTTAGCGCACGATCCGACACGGATGTTCCTCAAGCCCCGGATGATGGAGCGCCGCCGCCGCGGGCTGGTCACCAAGCCGACGGTCGTCGTCCCCAATGACTCGATCGCCGAGCAGTTCGAACGGCAGTGGTTACAGGCCTACCCCAACGCCCGACTCCTCACCGCAGGCAGTGCCGAGTTGGCCGACGACAAGAAGAAGGGCCGCAACGGGCGCGCCGAGTTCGTCGCCCGTGTGGCCACCGGCGACTGGGACGCCGTGATCATCACCAAGGAAGCGTTCCAACGTATCCCGCTGCCCGAGGACGCCCAGGAAGACTTCCTGCGCGCCGAGCTCGACGCGCTCGAGGTCGAGAAGAGAAGCCACATCGACTCCCTCGGCCCATCGATGACCAAACGCCTGGAAAACGCGATGGAGTCAGCAGAGCAACGCCTCCAGAGTCGGCTGGCCGAGATCGAGCGGGACGTGCAGGGCATGACCCTGGCTGATGCCGGTGTGGACTACCTGGTGGTCGACGAGGCACAGAACTACAAGAACGGGATGGTCAACAGCGCCATCCCCGATCTCGCGATCGAGGGCGCACATCGCAGTATTGACCTGGACATGAAGCTGGCGTGGCTGCAGAAGCAGCACGGCAGTGCCCGGGTCGTCCTCGCCACCGCCACACCGTGGACCGGCAAGTTCTCCGAGGTCTACCTGTGGCTGCGGCGCCTGGGACACGACCTGCCCCGCTTCGATGCATGGGCCCGCACCTTCGTCACCAGCGCCTCCTACATGGAGATGACCCCCGGGGGCACGCTCAGACCGAAGACACGCACGCGCGGCACCATCAACGAGCCCGAACTGTGGCGGCAGATCCGGCTGACCAGCGACGTGAAGATGCAAGCCGATCTGCGGCTGGGTGGGTTTTCGGGCGATCTTCGGCCGACGCATGGGACGGGCTGTCCGCAGCCGCTGGGTGAGGCTGCGGTCGATCGTCTGGCGGCGGCGCGGGTCGTAGAGCGAGAGGTAGATCGCCTCGTGCGAGAGACCTGCATGGAGGCGTCGCCGGGAAGTTGGCGTCGCAGCCAGCCCGCGATCTGCTCGGGCGACCAGCACAGGGCCAGCTTGGCCTCCACCAGTGCGCGCAGGGCGGGCCGTTGGGCGAGCTTGGCCGGCTTGGGGGACCGCCGGGATACGAGCGAAAGGTGCAATGAGTCCGTAACACTGCTGGCCAGGCGTCGTTGTCGGCGAGGGCGCGGTAGAGCGAGGCGACTGAGGGGTGCTGGCCAGCGTTCTTGCCGGTCTTGGTGATCAGCTTCTTCACGATGTCGGGCATCGCCTGTTCCCGAACCCTTGACATCCCTGCTTGGTCGGGCTCGTCGATGCGCGCATGCGGCCGGTGGCAGTTCACCGGCCGGCGCCCTGGTCAACCACGGACCTTCAGAACGCTGAGCGACCACCTCCGCGCGCTCGGCATCCCGCTACGCCTGTCCGCGTCGGCCCACAGAACGACGGAACAAACACGCTGGCGGCACCTGGAACTGCTACGCGGCGCTCCGAGCGCACCGTCACTAAACACCCGCAGAACCGAGGGTGAGCTGTGCTCGGTGAAAGGCGAAATGCTTCGCTGGATAGCGGTAGACGTCCGCAAGGGTCATGTGGTCGCGGAAAAACGGATCCCACCGAGTCGGAAAGTACATCCCGCGCGCTAGCTCCGCGTCACTCGCCCGGTCGAGGCTGCGGTGTAACGCGGCGATGATGCGGTCGAACCATGCGTCCATGAGACGCGGGGTGAGCAGACCGCCACCGCAAGACCCCCAGTAGTTGACGATGTGGAACAGCCCGGTGGCCGAGTTCAGCGACCAGGCGAATATGCGGCTGATCGGGTCGGGCAGGCGCCCGAAGGCGCGCACGAGCACGAGGAGAGCACGCACCACCTGATAACCGAACAGCAGATGGAACAACAGCTGCTGGTTGGTCCACCGGGTGCCATGTGATGGTCGGCGCAGATCCTCAACTGTCGCGGCCGCGACCAGCTCGTGGAAGGCAGCGCGATCTTGTTTCCACTGCTCGTGCACGACCCGGCGCTGCATGACCTGTCCTCCCGGTCCCGCCTATAGGTTGGCACGACCGAACTGAGGCTCGCCTCAGCGCCCGGGCGTGCGTGCGTCGCACGTAGGTCGCGGCGATTAACACGGCGACCACTTCGTCACGGCCGAGGCGCTGGCCGCCGAATCCGGAGATGCCTGGGAGCGGTAGGCGGCACCGGTATCGCGGCAGGAAACGGCTGGAGCAGACATGATCTTGGTGTCGATGCCGTTACTTGGTGGAGCTTGTGTATGTCGGCGTTTTCGCCGCCCGTGTCGCCGATGGCGGCTTTCCGCACCACACGTGAGCTGCTGGCTGGCCTGCGGGGTGTGGGTGTTCGAGCCGAAGCTGGATGGGTGGCTTGGCGGGGCTTGTCGAGGTTTGTGTTGCTTCGGGTGGGTTTCAGCGGACCGGGGATCGGCGTTCGAGCAGGATGGTGTCGCGCCAGGCTCCGTCGAGCTGGGCGATGCGGTCGCGGATGCCGACTGTGCGGTAGCCGGCTGTGTGGTGCAAGGCGATGCCTGCCCGGTTCTCGGTGAAAAGGGAGGTTTGCAGCGTCCACAGGTCGGCGGCGTCGGCGGCGGTGACTTGTTTGTGCAGCAGTGCTTTGCCGACGCCGCGGCCCCGGTAGCCCTCGGCGACGTAGACGGAGGTTTCGGCGACGCCGGAGTAGCAGTCCTGGGTTGAGACGCGGGTGGCGGCGGTCCAGCCGACGACGGTGCCGTCGATCTCGGCGACCCAGCGGTGGTCGGGCAGCCAGGTGGCGTCGAGGGTCGCGCGGGTGGGCACGGTGGTCTCGAAGGTGGCGAGGCCGGTGGCGATTCCTTCGCGGTAGATGCGCCGGACGGTCGGCCAATCGCCGGGTCGCAGTGCGCGGACGGTGACGTCGGCGGGGAGGTTGTCGGGGCAGCAGGGCTGCGGTCCGAGTAGGCCCATGACGGCGTCGGCGGCGTGCGGGAGTCCGGAGCAGCAGGCTTCGTTGATGGTGACGACGCTGGCGGTGCCGTCCTTGCGGACGTGGACGAAACCGATGTCGGCGAGCTTGCGGACGTGGTGCGAGGTTGTGGACTGACTGGTGCCCAGGATTTCGGTGAGTGCGCCGATGGTGATGCCCTGCGGGCTGGTGGCCACGGCGTGCAGGAGCTTGACGCGCACGGGCTCGGCCAGGCAGGCGAACCAGTCGGCGTAGGTGGTGGCCTGGCTTCTGGGCAGAAGCTGTGCTTGAGGCAGGGCGATCGGCATACCGCCATTGTATCGATGTGATTCGATGGTTGCCTTCATCGAGTTTGGTCGATAATGTTCGCCTTGTTCAATCGATCCGAGTCGATGAAAGGGGCTGTCGTATGACCGGGTCACCGGTGGTGGTTGTGGGAGCGGGGCCGGTCGGGCTGGCCGCGGCGGCGGAGGTGGTCGAGCGCGGGTTGCCCGCGCTGGTACTGGAACGCGGCCCGCACGCGGGGGCGGCGGTGGCGCAGTGGGGACACGTGCGGTTGTTCTCCCGGTGGGGCGAGCTGGTCGCCCCACCGGCGCGGCGGCTGCTGGAGACGCACGGCTGGCAACACCCGGATGAGACGACGTATCCGACGGGGCGTGAGTGGGTGCAGCAGTATCTGCGGCCGCTGGCGGACGCACTGGGTGAGCGGGTCCGCTTCGGTGCCGAGGTCACCGGTGTCGCCCGCCGGGGCCGGGACCGGGTGGTGGATGCGGGCCGGGAGTCCGAGCCGCTGACCGTGCACGTCCACACGTCCGACGGCACGCCGGAGCGCATCACCGCGCGGGCGGTGATCGACGCCTCGGGGACGTGGGGGTCACCCAATCCGCTGGGCGGAGACGGGCTGCCCGCACTGGGTGAGGCAGCGGCCACCGACCGGATCACCTACCTGATGCCCGACCTAGGCGACGACGCGGTGGCCACGCGGTACGCGGGGCGGCACGTGGTGGTCGCCGGCAGCGGGCACTCGGCGTTGACCGCGCTGGTGGGCTTGGCCGAGCTGGCCGCGCGGCACCCGTCGACGCGGATTACGTGGTTGCTGCGCCGCGAGGCTGTCGGGTCAGCGTTCGGTGGTGGTGAGGCCGACCAGCTCCCGGCGCGGGGTGCGCTGGGGATGCGTGCGCGGGCGGCGGTCGAGGCCGGGCGCATCGAGGTCGTACGTGGTTTCCGCACCGAAGCCGTGGAACACGACGCGACGGGCGCCTTGACGCTGCGGTCCTCGACTGGGCAGGTGGTGGAGGCGGTGGACGAGGTCGTGGTGGCGACCGGGTTCCGCCCGGATCTGTCGTGGCTGTCGGAGCTGCGGTTGGCGCTGGATGCGACGTTGCAGGCGCCGGTGGCGCTGGCCCCGTTGATCGATCCGAACGTGCACTCATGCGGGACCGTCTACCCCCATGGTGCGAAGGAGTTGGCGCACCCGGAGCCGAACGTGTTCCTGGCCGGGATGAAGAGCTACGGGCGGGCGCCGACGTTTTTGGCGTTGACCGGCTACGAGCAGGTGCGCTCGATCGCGGCGGCGCTGGCCGGGGACCGGGAATCGGCCGAGCGGGTGGAGCTGGTGCTGCCCGAGACGGGGGTGTGCAGCGGAGCCGGCCTGAGCGAGCTCGACACTGCGGTCGCCGACGCCGACGCCGACGCCGACGCCGGCTGCTGTGGTGCCCCTGCTGAGCCGCAGACGGTGTCGTTGTCGGCGCCGGCTGCCCGCTGACCGGCGTGGGCGGGTCGCCGGCGCCGGTCGAGGAGGTTGTGCCGACATCCGCGGGATTGCGGCGGGTGCTGGTGGTGTTGTGTGCCACGGAGATCACCAGTTGGGGCGTGTTGTACTACGCGTTCCCGGTGCTGTCCGGGCAGATCACGGCCGCCACCGGGTGGTCGGCGACGTGGTTGACGGCGGCGTTGTCGGCCAGCCAGCTGGTTGCCGCGCTGGTCGGGATCCCGGTCGGACGGTGGCTGGACCAACACGGCCCCCGCAGTGCGATGACCGCCGGGTCGGTCCTGGCGGTGGCCGCGATCGTCGCGGTCGCCCTCGCGCCGAACCTGGCGTGGTTTGTCGCCGCCTGGGTGGTGGCGGGGGTGGCGATGGGGGCGGTGCTCTACCCGCCGGCGTTCGCGGCGCTGACCCGCTGGCACGGCCCGAACAGGGTCCGGGCGCTGACCGTGCTCACCCTGGTCGCGGGATTGGCCAGCACCGTGTTCGCGCCCTTGGCGGCGGTGGTGTCGGCGCAGCTGGACTGGCGCGGCACCTACCTGGTGCTGGCCGCGATCCTGGCGGTGATTACCATCCCGGGGCACTGGTTCGGACTTCGGCTGCCGTGGCCGCCGGCGCCACGGCCGGAACCGCAGCACGCTCACAGTGTGGATCCCGCGCGCGTGGCGCGCAGCCAAGCGTTTGTGTTGTTGGTGGTGTCGCTGAGTGTGGCGGCGTTCGCGACCTTCGCGGTCGTGATCAACCTCGTGCCGCTGCTGGCTGAACGCGGCATCGGCACCGGCACCGCGGCCATCGCGCTCGGACTCGGCGGCGTTGGTCAGGTCGCCGGTCGCCTCGGCTACGCCGCCCTGACCCGCCACACCACCGTGCGGACGCGGACCGCGGTGATCCTGGCCGCGATGGCCGCCACCACCGCGCTGCTGGGGATGCTCACCACGGTGGCGGCGCTGATCGTGGCCTCGGTGCTGGCCGGGATGGCGCGTGGAGTGTTCACGCTGTTGCAGGCCACCGCGGTCACCGACCGGTGGGGAGCGACCCACTACGGGCGGCTCACAGGCCTGTTGTCGGCGCCGCTGACCGTCACCATGGCGCTGGCTCCGTTCGCCGGGGCGGCCCTGGCGGGGCTGCTCGGCGGATACTCCGCCACCTTCCTGCTCCTGGGGGCGCTCACCGCCGTGGCGGCGCTGCTGTCCCTCGCTACGGCCCCGACCTCCTCGAAAACCACAGCCACCTGACCCCGACCAAACGGACTCGTCGTCTCCTCCGCGCCGGGCCGGTGCGGAGGAGAGATCAGCCTGGCAGCCGTTCATCCAGCGGCTCATCAACAACGGTCAAATCCCCGAAAGAACTGAGGGAGAACTCATGCACGATGTCATCGTCATCGGTGGCGGCCAGTCCGGGCTCGCCGCAGCCCGCGCCGCCGTGGAGCGCGGCCTGGCCCCGGTGGTTCTGGAAGCCAGCCCGGAGCCGACCGGGTCGTGGCCGCGCTACTACGACAGCCTCACCTTGTTCTCCCCGGCCGGCTACAGCGGCCGACCCGACGCTGCCTTCCCCGGCGATCCCGAGCGCTATCCCACCCGGGACGAAGTCGCCGCCCACCTACGCGATTGTGCGGCACGTCTGGACGTGGAGATCCGCACTAACACGCGGGTCACCGCGGTCACCACCGACGACCACGGCGTGTTTGCCGTGCACACCGAGGCGGGCGACACCCTGCCCGCGGCCGGGGTGGTCGCCGCCAGCGGGTCGTTCGACAACCCGCACCGTCCCGTGTTCCCGGGCCAGGACGGCTTCACCGGCGAGATTCTGCACGTCGCCGACTACCGCAACCCCAAGCCGTACACGGGGCAGCGCATCGTCGTGGTTGGCGGCGGCAACTCGGCGGTGCAGGTGGGCTACGAGCTGGCCGAGGTCGCCGAGGTCACGCTGGCCACCCGGCAGCCTCTCGCGTTCATGCCGCAACGGCACGACGGGCAGGACCTGCACTACTGGCTGCGGCACACCGGATTCGACGACCTGCCACCGGAGTGGCTGGCGCGCCTGGTGTCCACCACGCTGGTGCTGGACACCGGCGAGTATCGTCACGCCCTCGACACCGGCCGTCTGGACCGCCGCCCGATGTTCACCGCCTTCGATGGAGACTCGATCGTCTGGGCCGACGGGACCCGGGAGGCGGTAGACACGGTGCTGTTGGCCACCGGCTACCGCCCGCACCTGGACTACCTCGAGCCACTCGGGGCCGTGGTCGAGGGGATGCCCCAGCACACCGGCGGCATCTCCACCACGCACCTCGGGCTGGTGTATGTGGGGCTGGAGTTCCAGCGCTCGTTCGCCTCCAACACCCTGCGGGGAGTGCACCGCGACGCCGAGTACGTCATGGCCGCACTGGCCGCGCACGTCCGCGGAGCCGGTCGCCTGACACCGTAGGCGCGATATGCGGGGAAATCGGGGTGTGGGGCCAGCTCGCGAGCTGGCCCCACACTGTCAGGATCCTGCGGGCACCAGCTCGGCCAGCAGCTCTCGCACACGGCGGTCAATCTCGTCGCGGATGGGCCGCACCTGCTCGATCGGCTTGCCGGCCGGGTCCTCGAGCTGCCAGTCCAGGTAGCGCTTGCCGGGGAAGATCGGGCACGCGTCGCCGCACCCCATGGTGATCACCACGTCGGCGGCCTCGACCGCGTCGGTGGTCAGCGGTTTGGGGAACTCCTGCGACAGGTCCATGCCGAGCTCGGCCATGATCTCCACCACGGCGGGGTTGACGCTTTCGGCGGGGGCGGATCCGGCGGAGCGAACGGTGACCCGGCCCTGGGCGTGGTGGTGCAGCAGCGCAGCGGCCATCTGGGAGCGGCCCGCGTTGTGCACGCAGACGAACAGCACTTCGGGGGTCGAGGACACGAGGTCTCCTTGGTTCTTGGCGATCGCGGTCAGGCGTTCGCGGGCGAAGCGGGGTCGCCGATGTGGCGAGATGGGTGTGCACCCGAGCGGTGGCGTGGAGCCGCGTGTACGACTCGGCCAGCACCGCGCGGATGGTTTCCGCGCCGAAGATGCCGCTGAACTGCGGTTGCAGGTCGGCGGCGGCGCGGTCGAGGAGTTCGGTGACGTGTGGATCAGCCAGCCTGTATTCCTCGGTGTCGTGGTGGTCGTTGGGTGGTGTGGGCATGGTCGGCCGCCTGGAGTCCAGTGCCGCAAGTGTCGGTTCGCGTGGTGTCTGCCTGAGTGCGCTCCCATCGAGTGGAGTTGATGGAATCCTGGGGTGGGTCAGGGGCAGGGGCGGCGCACCGCTTGGGCCTGGTGTGCCTGCACGGTGAGATCCGCGATACCGGAGGTGAGCATGCTCAACGCTTCCGGGCGAAGCCGGTAGTAGGTGTACCGGCCGCGTGGTTCGGCCGCGACGAAGCCCGCTTCGCGAAGAACACGCAGGTGGTAGCTGATGGTGGACTGCCGCGCCCCGGTGTCGTCCACGAGGTGACAGGTGCACATCTGCTCGCGTGCGAGCAGGCGCACGATCTCCGCGCGCAGCGGATCCCCGAAGAGTTTCACCGCGGCGTCGGCGACTCCTCCTGATTGCACGTCCGCAGCGTGGCCACGGACGTCTTGGTCAGCTGCAGCGACAGGAGGCATCAACATATTTTGATGACACCACCATGGCCGGGCCGGTGTCAAGCCTTCCCCGAGGCGCCATAGATCCCATGTGCCCTGCTCTTTTGTGCTCCCCGGCAAGACAGGTCCCTGCTGTAAGCGAATGCGTCATATCAGTATGTTTTGATGAATCAGCTGCGGTCGATGTAAGGTCGGCTGCCGCAGTGCTTCCGAAGGCGAAGGGGCCAGTGATGGCTGCTGTCGAGATTTACGACCCGGCGATGTGCTGTTCGACGGGGATGTGCGGGCCGTCGGTGGACCCGGCGGGAGCACACCTGGACGAGCACGGACGGGCGCTGCTCGTGGAAGACTTGCGTTCACCGTGCACCGAGGAGATCGCGGTCTTCCACGCCTTCGCCCGCACCGTGGCCGCGGCCAGTAACCGGTTCGTGGTAGTCGCCACCGACCACGCCGAACGCACCGTCGTGTTGCCCTGGCGTGCCACGGCACCGGTGGGTGCCGAGCAACTCACGCTGTTGGCCGGCGGCGAAAACTGATCCCGCCGGTGGTCGGCGCCCATCTGGGCGCCGACCACCGGCTCCAACTCATCAGCACAGGAGAGACGACAACACCATGACGGTGGCAGCAGTCCTGATCTTCCTCGCCACGCTCACCCTGGTGATCTGGCAGCCCCGAGGCCTGGGCATCGGCTGGAGCGCGCTCGGCGGCGCGGTGGTGGCCCTGGCAACCACGGTGGTGCATTTCTCCGACGTGCCCACGGTGGTGGGCATCGTCTGGAACGCCACCCTGGCCTTCGTCGCGGTGATCATCATTTCCCTCATCCTCGACGAGTGCGGCTTCTTCGAATGGTCCGCGCTGCACGTCGCCCGCTGGGGACGCGGACACGGGCGGCTGCTGTTCGTCCTGATCGTGCTGCTCGGGGCCGCGATCGCCGCAGTCTTCGCCAACGACGGCGCCGCCTTGATCCTCACCCCCATCGTCATGCAGATCATGCTCGCGCTGCGCTTCTCCCCGAAAGCCACGCTCGGCTTCGTCATGGCCACCGGGTTCATCGCCGACACCGGCAGCCTGCCGCTGGTGGTGTCCAACCTGGTCAACATCGTCTCGGCGGACTTCTTCGGCATCAGCTTCGCCCGCTACGCCGCCGTCATGGTCCCGGTGGGAATCGTGTCCGTGCTGGCCAGCCTCGCCATGCTGCTGCTCTACTTCGGCCGTTCCATCCCGAAGACCTACGACACCACCGCGCTACGCCACCCAGCCTCGGCGATCAGCGACCAGACGACCTTCCGCGCCGGCTGGGTGGTGCTCGTCCTGCTGCTGATCGGCTACTTCAGTGCCGAACCACTCGGGATCCCGCTGTCAGTCGTGGCCGGAGCCGCCGCGATCATCCTCATCGCCGTGGCCGCACGCCGGCCCGCCTTCCTGTTCTCCCAGTCCACTCGGCAGCCTGTGACTGCGCCGGTCGGCGCCGGGAACGCCGGAACCGCGGTGAGCCATCCGGTCGGTGATCCAGGCAACACCGCCGATGCGGGCGACCTCGCGGCAAGCACGACAATTCCGGATGACGACCGTCCGATCGGGCCGCGGCGGATCCCGGTCGGCAAGGTCATCCGCGAAGCCCCGTGGCAGATCGTGCTGTTCAGCATCGGCATGTACCTCGTGGTCTACGGCCTGCGCAACCAGGGTTTGACCGACCAGCTGGCCAAACTGTTCGGGTTCTTCGCCGACCACGGCGTGCTCACCGCCGCCCTGGGCGTCGGAATCACCGTCGCCGTGCTGTCGTCGATCATGAACAACATGCCCACCGTGCTCATCGCCGCCCTGGCCATCGGCGCGGTCGGCGCCACCGGAATGACCCACGAGGTCATGGTCTACGCCAACGTCATCGGCTCCGACCTCGGACCCAAAATCACCCCCATCGGCAGCCTGGCCACCCTGCTATGGCTGCACGTGCTCGACCGCAAGGGCATGCACATCGGCTGGGGCCGCTACTTCCGCACCGGCATCGTGCTCACCATCCCCGTCCTACTCATCACGCTCGCCGCCCTGGCCGGATGGCTCACCATCATCGGCACCTGAAGCAGGGTTGGCCCACCGATGAGAAACTGGCCCGCCGCATCAGCATGACAACCCATCGCTGACACAACCGCCGGCTTCGCGCCACCTACTTCAAGGTCAGCGCGACCCCGGCACGGCGCTCACGCTACGTCGTGCCGGGGTCGCGCAGCGGCCGGAATCCGGTGCGGGTGTACTCGGCTTCGACCGGGAATTCGTAGGTGCCGTACGGGTTGACGTGCTCCATCAGCGCTGGGGAGATGTGCGCGAGCAGGTCGCGGTCGATCCGGCCGCGGTGTTCGGCGAGGCGGGCGAGCGCGAGTTCGAGGTAGGCGGTGTTCCAGATGGTGATCGCGTTGACCACCAGTGATAGGCACAGCGCCTGCTCGGTCTGTTGCTCGTGGTGGCGCCGCCGCACCGAACCTTCGTGGGCGAAGAACAGGTCGCGGCGCAGCGAGTGCAGCGCTTCGCCTTTGTTGAGCTGGCGGGTGATCCGCCGCCGGTAGGCCTCGTCGGCGAGGTAGCGCAGCGCGTAGATGGTGCGCTGCAGGCCGCCGAACTCGACCAGGGCCTGCGCGATCGCTGAGCGTCGCGAGGCCGCGTGCAGCTTGCCGACCACCAGCGAGGCGGTGGTGTGCCCGTACTTCAGCGACGCGGCCAGGCGCAGCATCTCCTCCCATTGGGAGCGGATTAGACCGGTGTCGACGGTGTCGGCAATAACCGATCCAGCATGGACATCCGCGCCGCCACCGCCTGCTCGCTGGCCTGCGTCACGCTGGCACCCCCACAGCGGACCGCTGCGACTCCGCCAGCAGCAGCAGCGACTCCGCCAGCAGCCGCAGCGCCTCCGGGCGCACCCGGTAGTAGATCCAGGTTCCGCGCCGCTCTCCTTCGATCAGGTCCGCCTTGCGCAGCACCTTCAGGTGGTGCGAGATCGTTGGCCCGGCCAACTCGAACGACCCGGCCACGTCACACACGCACGCCTCACCATCGACATGCGAGGCGATCAGCGACAACAGGCGCAACCGCACCGGATCCCCGATCGCCTTGAACGCCCTGGCCAAATCCACGGCCTGTTTCGCGGTCAACGGCTCGCCCATCCCCTGGGTCACGTAGGGCTCGCCGGTATCCGCGACCGGAAACTGTTGTTTAGACATGACTCTAATTTGACAGGAATCGAAGCATTGAGGCAAGCTCGGGCAGCGGTATCGGAGCGTGTTGTCGGCCACCCGGGTGCCGAAACGACACGATTGCTTGCGACGGCGCCCCCTCGACTGTCGGCCGCCGGCCATGCCGCACCCGACATCACCCCGCACGGCGTGTCGCCACCAAAAACAAGGATGTGTTTGTGCCTGCAATGAGACCGTCCACCACGTCGACCGAGCCGAACCAGCACTACGACGTCGTGGTGATCGGCGGCGGACAGGCCGGATTGGCCGCAGGCTACTTCCTACGGCGAACCGGCCTGAACTTCGTCATCCTCGACGACCAGCAACAACCAGGCGGCGCGTGGCAGCACTACTGGGACTCGCTGCGCCTGTTCTCCCCAGCGGAATACAGCCCCCTGCCGGGATGGTGGATGCCCCCACAACCCGGCGAGGACTTCCCCACCGCCGAACACGTCGTGGCCTACCTCACCGCCTACGAACAGCGCTACCAGCTTCCCGTGCACCGGCCGGTCCGCGTTCAGACCGTGCACCAGGCAGGGAAGTGGCTGGCAGTCCACAGCAGCCAGGGCGTGTTCAACGCCCGGGCCGTGATCAGCGCCACAGGCACCTGGGCCGCGCCCCACCAACCGTCCCTGCCGGGACAGCAGCGATACACCGGCCAGCAACTGCACACTGTCGACTACCGCTCGCCCCAGCACTTCACCGGACAGCGAGTGGTCGTCGTGGGCGGCGGGAACTCCGCCGCCCAAATCCTGGCCGACATCTCCACCGTCGCCGACACAACCTGGGTGACCCGCCGCCCACCACGGTTCATGCCCGACGACGTGGACGGCCGAGTGCTCTTCGACGTCGCCACCCAGCGCGAAGCAGCCCGTCGCGCGGGCATCCCCGACACCGGCGGAGCCAGCAGTCTCGGCGACATCGTGATGGTGCCCAGCGTGCGCGACGCCCGCGACCGCGGCGTCCTACATGCCCACCCGATGTTCGACTCCCTCACCGAGCACGGGATCGCCTACAGCGACGGCACCGAACTGGCCTGCGATGCGATCATCTGGTGCACCGGCTTCCGCCCCCACCTCACACACCTCGCGCCCCTCGGCCTCGGCCAGGACGGCGATGTCCCGCTCACCGAGGGCACCCGCTCAATCCATGAGCCCCGCCTGCACCTCCTCGGCTACGGAGACTGGACCGGGTGGGCCTCCGCCACCCTCGTCGGCGCCGGCCGCACCGCCAAAGCCGCCGTCAACCACCTCACCGACCAACTCCACGACCGGCAAACAGTGAATTCGACCTGACCCCGTCAGTGTTGGCCCGGGCCGTGCACTGGTACCGCCCGCACGCCGTGAGCGGTTAGGGGCTTAAGGAACATCAGAACTGTAATTCTTTGACCGGTGATCCGGCTGGGTCGGGTTGCTGCCAGGCTGTCGCTGGCACTTGGGCATAACCCACATCGGAACTGGCGCTAAGCCCTCGACCACCTGAGCTGCTCGTTGACCGGGGCATGAGCGGGGATTCGGGCGTGGATCGCGGGGCTGCACTGCTCGCTGTGCACCAGCACGATCGAGAAGGCCTTGGGCCGGTTGGAGGGTGTGGGCACGGTGGCGGTGAGCGAGCAGGTCCTGGTCGACTACGACCCCGACATTGCAGAGCCCGAACAGATTTTGGGCACGCTGCGCGATCTCAGCGCCCTGGCCGCACGGCACGACGTCGCGCGCCACCATCGCGAACCACCACGCTGATCGAGCGCGTGCTGGTAGGTGGCCGTCAGGAACCTTTCTTCGTGGTAACGCGCTGCCGCGCCCGGCGCGGCGCGGTGACGGACGGCGCTGCGGCAGCGGTGATGTCGCCGGGGAACAGTGCACCCGGCACCAGGTCGAGCGTGGTGACCGGTACGGCGTCCGGTGTGGACAGGTCCAGCACCCAGTCGCCGAACCGGCGGATGGTGTGGGTGATGTAGGGGGAGATGGTGGCCAGATCGTCGGTGTCGATCGGGTGCCCGTCGGCGGCCAGCGCGTTCGCCGCGGCGGTGATGTCGCAGGCGTTGGAGTAGATCACGCAGTTCGCCAGCAACTCATTGAACTTGATGATCTTCTCCTGGTAGTCCGGGTCGTTGCGCCCGATTGCTTCGCCGCCGAAGCGCAGCCACGCGGAGAACCCGTGGAATGCCTCGGCCTTGTTGGTGATCGCGGTGATCTGCTCACGCAGCTGCGCGTCGGCCAGGAATCGCAGCAGCGTGATCGTGCGGATCACGCGCCCCAGCTCGCGGAACGCCCGGTAGAGGCGGTTCTTGCGGGAGTTGTTGCCCAATCGGCGCAGCAGCGTCACCGAAGACAGGCGGCCCTCGCTGATCGAGATCGCGGTGCGCAGCAGATCTGGCCAGTGCGTCTCGATCAGTCCCCAGTCGATCACGTTCTCCCCGAACAGCGCGTCGATGTGCTCGAAGCGCGTGTCCACGCTGGGCCGGTAGAAATTCAGATCCGCCCAATTGCGGATGCGCGGGAGCAGGTCGAATCCCAGCAGCGCGGCGAGTCCGAACACCGGCAGCGACTGGCCCTGGGTGTCGGCGTGGATAGTGTCCGGTTGGATGTCGGAGTCGTTGCGCAGCAGACCTTCGATGATGTAGACGGCCTCCCACACCCCACACGGAATGAAGCGCGAGAACAAGGCGATGTAGGTGTCGGAGATGTGCCGGTAGGCGATCCCGCCGTACCCGCCGTAGCGGATGTGGGATTCGGCGAGGATGTTGTTCTCCCATGTGTCCACCTGCGTGCCGTCCACCGCGACGACGCGGCCGTCGCCCCACATCCCGGCGACGTCGAGCTTCGCGAACTCGTTGATCACATCGGTGGAGGCAGCGTCGATCTTGGCGCAGGTGGTGTGCTTGTTCGCCGCGATCGACAGCTCATGCGCCGACACCTGATCCCGCATGTGCCGGGCGACCTGCGCTGGGCCGAGCAGCGTGCCGTTGGCGAACACGGTTAGGACGTAGCGGGCCATCGCGTCGCGGATCTTCGGGTCCGATCCTGATGCCGGCCCGAAGTGTCGGGGCCAGCCGACCAGGTGTGCGGTGCGGGCCAGGATGTCCAGCAGGCCGCGTTCGGGCAGCCGCTGGTGGATCGCCTCCTCCAACGCCAGCGCTGACGGCCGCCGGTCGGCGCCCTTGCGGCGGCGCAGGACCGGGCGGCCGTCGGCGAAGGACAGGTCGGTGTTGCGCGGGAACCCGGCGTCCACCACCGCGGCGATGTCGCCCAGTGCTGCTCGGTAGTGCGCGGTGAGCTTCTTCGGGTCCGAGGGGATCCCGGCCTGGCCGCAGAACTGCTCGGCCAGCGGCGCGCACTCGTCCCAGGACATCAGCTGCGCGTGCAGGTTGGCGTAGGAGTTGGCGCCGACCACGGCGATGTCCCCGGAGCGCAGCTCGGAGGCGAGGTAGGAGAACACGCACACCTCCAGGTGGCGGCGCACCAGCTTGCCCGGCCGGTCCTTGACCACCAGGATCTTGCGCCACGCCTCGGTGACGAAGTCGATGTCGATCGCCACCGTCACCGCATCCTCCCCGCGGCAGACCGTCACCTTCTCCGGGACGTACTCACCGGTACGACCCCGAATCGCGCGCAGGAACTCCACCGCGTCGGCCACGCTGTGATCCGCGCTGGTCGCCTCCAATTCCAGCGTGTCGAGCAGGGTGAACAGTGCCGAGCGGTGACTCTTGTAGAACTGCTCCAGCAGCGGCAGATAATTGTTGCCGTGGTGCGCCGACACCGCCTCGTGCGCCGCCGACAGCTGCTCCACCCCACCCGCATCCGTCAGCGTCTTCAGCAGCAGACGCCCGACTCGCTCGGCCACCGCGGCCGCGGCCTCCGGCGAGACCGTGCCGTCTTCGGTCACTGCGGTGGCTTCCCGGGCGCCAGCCAGGACGTCGCCGAACACGTCCAGCAGCCGCTCGGACTCGGCTCGGTGCTGTTCGTGCAGCTCGGCCAGCCGCTCCCTGCCCTTCTTGTGGAGCACGGCCATCCGCTTGCAGAACATCGTCGCGACCTCGTCCCGAGCGGAGGTGCGGCACTCGTGGATCAAACTCGCCAACAACGTCAGCCGCTTCGCCTCGCCGATATCCCTCATGTCCCCGACATCGGTCACCCGAGCCTCACCGGCAAAGTGCGCAAGCTTCGTCGACGGGATCCCGTCCAGCCACCGTTCGGTCGGCCCGAGCGCGTCCACCTCCTGCAAATGGGC
This sequence comes from Saccharomonospora azurea NA-128, assembly GCF_000231055.2. Classification (GTDB taxonomy): domain Bacteria; phylum Actinomycetota; class Actinomycetes; order Mycobacteriales; family Pseudonocardiaceae; genus Saccharomonospora; species Saccharomonospora azurea. The sequence goes on from NZ_CM001466.1 coordinate 574,482, forward strand.
CAGACGCAACTTGAACTTGCCCAGCGTCGCAGCCTGCGCCGGCGTCTTCAGCCGGTCAAACTCGCTGCGCCGCGACGTCGGATCCAGCCACAACAACCGCGCCAGCCGGGCCTTCCCGGCCAAGTCGATCCGCGCCGCGACCATCGCGTACAGCGCGGTGTTCGTCTCCGCCCGGATCGCCGCGGCCATCCGGTCCAGCGTCGAGAACCCAGGCAGCTCGCACCCTGCCCGGACCAGCTCCTCCAACGCCACATTGATCAGGTCAGCCGGGTTATCCTTCGTCGTGACCGCCTTGCGGATCGCCTCCCCGGCGACCCGCCGCGCCCTGGCCGCGTCATACTTCACCCCCACGAACGAGCGGACCAGCCCCCGGTGCCACTTCGCCGTCCGATCCGCATCATGCTCCAGAACCACCTCGGTAGCGAGCTCGAGCACCCCACGCACGTGCTCGACCACCACCGGCGGGACCTCGTCCAGCTTCGGGAAATACCCCAGCCGCTGATACGACTTCAACCACACCAGCAGCGCCAGCAAATGCGGATCGTTCTGCGTCTTCTCCCGCGCCCAAGTGATCTCGCCGATCGTCGGCGTGAACGCCTCAGCCAGTTCCCGAGCAGGAACCACCCGCTTGAACCGCGGATACGCGGTGCGATCGATCGCCGCCAACGCCCAGACCCCGAACCGAAACCAACGTGACCCAGCGCACCCTAGCCAGCACCCACAACACCCGGCTGCCCGGGCTCTCTACCGTTATCTACCCGGCTCTACCGACACGGAGATCTCGCCTAGTCACCACGCCCGCTCACTCGACGACCAGCAGGTTCAAAAGCTCATTGCCCCTTTCGCGCGTATCCCGGTGGCACCCCTAGGCTGCGGTGACGAACTGGCGGATCACCGGGTGGCGACGAGGAAACGACGTGTCCGATGCTCTCCGGCCCATGGCGAGGCCGAGACTCTACGAGCAGGTGATCGAGCGGCTGCGCGAGTACGTCGCCCACGAACGACTGCGCGCCGGGGACAGGTTGCCCGCCGAACGGGACCTCGCGCAGCGGCTCGGTGTGAGCAGGGCGTCGGTCAAGCAGGCCATCGTGGTGCTGGAGGTCCAAGGTCTGGTCGAGACCAGACACGGTGGTGGCAGCTACCTCCTGCACGACACGCTCGACGTCGAGCCGGTGGAGCAACTCGTGGCCCGGCGGCAACGCCTGCCCGACGTGCTCGACGCGCGCGAGGCCATCGAGACGAAACTCGCCGAACTCGCCGCCGCCCGCCGCACCGCGGAGGACCTCGACGCGCTCGAAGCGGCCCTGAACCACATGCGCGCCGAGATCGACGCGGGCGGACACGGCACCGACGGCGACCGCCGCTTCCACGCCGCCGTGACGGCCGCGGCCCGCAGCACCCTGCTCGCGGAGTTCATGCGCTCGATCTCCGAGCAGATCGCCGAAAGCCGTGCCGAGTCCCTGCGCCAACCGGGGCGTCCACACCGCTCGTTGCGGCAGCACCAGGCCATCTTCGACGCCATCAGCCTCGGCGACCCCGCCCGCGCCGCGACCGCCATGCGACGTCATGTGCGGACGGTCGCGAAGGTCCGCCTGCTCGACTGGCACCCCGACGGCAACAGCTGAACCGACCGGCCGGTGCAGCGCGCGTGATCAGCTGCGCAGGAAGTACAGGACCGCCGTCGTCACGGCGGTCACGACCAGCGGCGGCTCAACCCGTCGAGCAGTGCGCGCACCGGCACGGTGGGATCGAACTCGGCGCTGGGCTGCGTGCACTGGTGCAGCAGGAGCCCGTCCAGCAGGGACCGCAGCGCGGCGAAATCGTGTTCGGGGCGGGGGGAGCCGAGGCGTCGCAGCCACGGTGCACCCCAGGACTGCAGGCGGTGCCGCCGGGTGTCGATCTGCTCGCGCAGGTGCTCGTGGTGCGCGGCTTCGAGGAAGATCGCGTAGCGGGCGAGCGTGGCGGTGCGGGCGGTGGCGGCGAGCTCGTCGACGAACTGCGCGAGGGCGTCGGTGAAGGTGTCGAGTGTGAGGGTGACGTTCGCGAGGTCCGCCGAGAACAGGCCCCACGCCTGCTCGTCCTGGGTGACGAGCCGGTCGAGGACGCCCGCCACGAGAGCGTCGCGGTTGCGGAAGTAGTTCGACGTCGAACCCTGGGGCAGGCGGGCCTCGGCGTCGACGGCGCGGTGGGTGAGCTGCCGTGTTCCCCGTGTGCCCAGAACGCGGATCGCGGCGTCCAGCACCTGGTCCTTGCGTGTGGTCACCCCCGTGACACTACACCCGTAGTAGAAAGCACTACAGGAGTAGTACGGTGGGGTCATGGACGCGTGGATCGCCGGAGGGGGCATCGGGGGCCTGGCCGCGGCAGCTGGACTGACCCGGGCGGGTTGGCGGGTGCGGGTGTCCGAGCGCGGCGACGCGCTCTCCAGCGACGGCACCGGACTGGTTCTGTGGCCCGCCGTCGTCCGCGAGCTCGATCGGCTGGGACTGGGCGAGGAGCTCCGGCAGCGCGCGATGCCGCAGCCGCCGGGTGTGCTGCAGCGCTGGGACGGGCGCGTCCTCGCCGAGGTCGACACCGAGCGCATCCGCCGCCGTGCCGGCGAGGTCCCCTACGTGGTGGCGCGACCGGACCTGCTGGCGCTGCTGTTCGCGGCACTGCCCGAGGACACCGTGCGGTTCGGACAGCCGGCGCCGGTCGACGCGGACGCCGACGTGCTCGTCGGCGCCGACGGCGCCCACAGTGCGGTGCGGCGCCGCCTCGCCGGACCCCGGCACCGCTTACGGGACACCGGGCAGACGGCATGGCGGAGCGTGATCGAGGCGGCCGCGCCCCACGCGGGCGAGGTGTGGGGTCCCGGGGCGAAGTTCGGCTACACACCCCTGGCGGCCGAGCGCACCTACTTCTACGCCGTGCTGCCGACCCGCCTGGTCGAGCACCACGGCGACGCCCCCGACCACGACCTGCTGCTCGCGCACTTCGGCCGGTGGCCCGCGCCCGTGCCGTCGATCCTGCGTCAGGCCGACCCGGCCCGGCTGCTGCGGCACCCACTGCACTACCTCGCTCCGCGGCTGCCGAGCTACGTCGGCGAGCGCACGGCACTCCTCGGCGACGCCGCCCACACGATGACCCCGGACCTCGGGCAGGGTGCGTGCCAGGCGCTGCTCGACGCGTTCACGCTGGCCCGCTGCCTCGCCACCGCGTCGAGCGGCGGCGACGTCGCCGCCGCGCTCCGCCAGTACGACCGCC
>NZ_CM001466.1:577827-582595 GCF_000231055.2 Saccharomonospora azurea NA-128
GGCCGAGCCAGCGGGTCGCGACCGCCGCCCGCTGGCTCGGCCGGATCAGCACCGCACGGCGCGGCGTGCACGTCCGCGACGCCCTCGTGCGCGTCGCGTCCAGAGTGGCCCGCTGAGCACGGAATCGCTCGGCCCGCCTGAGAGTCCGCCGTTCACAGACCGTGGCGGCGACCGCCCATGACCTGTGCACAGAGGACGGACTCCGATTCGTGCGAGAACGGGTCCCGGTGCCGGAGGACGGCGCGGTGGGTGTCCTCGTCGACGAGGTCGGCGTTGATCGCCCCCGCGGCGGTGGCACCGGACGCGGCCGCCACCAGAACCGTCGCGGCGGGTGCGGAGACGTTGCCCGCCACCCACACACCCGGCACCGTGGTGAGCCCGGTCGGATCGGCGGCGACGTACTCGCCGACCCCGTGCGGCGCCGGAACCGGTCGCAGCCCGAGCGAGGCCAGCACGCCCGCGCGCGGGACGGCGCGGGGCACCACGGCCACCGCTCGCAGTGGAACCAGCTCGCCGGTATGCAGGCGGACGCCCGTGAGCCGGTCGTCGGCGGTCTCCACCTCGGCCACCTCGCCGGTCACGACCGCGATCCCGCGCGCGGCGAGCCGCTCGGCCTCCTCGCCCGTCAGGCCGGGGCCGGTGTGCAGGAAGAGGGTGAGCTGCTCGGTCCACTGCCGGAACAGCAACGCCTGGTGCACGCTCCGCTCGCCCGTGTACAGGACGCCGATGGGCTGGTCGCGGAACTCCCAACCGTGGCAGTAGGGGCAGTGCAGCACGTCCCGCCCCCAACGGGCCGCGAGTCCGGGAACGTCGGGCAGCTCGTCGGTGAGTCCGGTGGTCACCAGCAGTCGCCGCGCGTGCACGCGAGCACCGGTGTCGAGTTCGACCACGAACCCACCGGCCTCGCGGGACGCCGAGCGAGCTCGGCCGCTGATGATCTCGCCCCCGTATCCGGTCACTTCCCGCCGCCCGGCCTCCAGCAGCCGGCCGGGCGGGACCCCGTCGCGGGAGAGGAATCCGTGCATGTGCGCCGACGGCGCGTTCCGGGGTTCACCGCTGTCGATCACCAGCACGGACCGCCGGGCACGCCCCAGCATGAGCGCTCCGTTCAACCCCGCCGGGCCACCACCGACGACCACCACGTCATAGCGCCGACCCTGGCCGATTCCGCGTTCTCGCGTCATCGCGACCACCTCCGACACCACCGTGCCCCCACGCGCGGCGACAGCGCGAGATTTCTTGCTGGAACCGCAACAGGAGTCTCGCCTGCGGCTAGTCCTCCAGGTCCGCCGCGGCCTCGGCGAGGTCGGCGGTCAGGGTGGCGGACAGGGCGGCGTCGCGCTGGACGCTGTTGCGGCGCTCCCAGTAGCCGCGCGTGGTGGAGGCGTGCGCGTGCCCGGCCCACTCCTGCACCTCCTGTAGCGGCTTTCCCTTGTCGAGCAGGGCGGTGATGGCCGTGGCGCGCAGCACGTGCGGGGTGACCTTCTTCGGCTCCACCAGGCGGGCGTGACGGGCGAGTCGGCGGGTGATGCTGATGAGCTGGTGCCGGTCGCGGCGCAGCCCGGTGTCCGGGTGCACGAGCATCGGGCCGGTGCGGCGGCCGTCGAGGTAGGCGTCGAGCTGGCGGGCCGCCGCGTCGCTGAGTCTGCGCCGCACCCAGCGGCCCCCCTTGCGGGCCACCGACAACACCGGCAGGCGGTGTGCGCGGTCGAGGTTGTCGATGTCGAGGGAGACCACTTCGGACTCACGCAGCCCCTGCGTGAACAGCAGCTCGAACACCAGGTGCTCCTCCGGGCTGGAGCACGCCGCCGCGAACGCCGCCACTTCCGGCAGGTCGAGCACGCGGGTGGCTCCGGGTGGGCGGCCGTTGGTGGAGGTGCCGATCGGAGGCGCGTGGGTGGGCAGGTGCACGGGGTTCTCGACGTCGAGGCGGTGTGCTCGGCGTGCGTGGTCGAACAGCGACGACAGCGCGGAGAGGTAACGCCGTTGCGTGCGGGCCGACCAGCCACGGCTCTTGGCGTAGAGGGACCAGGCCGTGACGGTGTCGAACGTGACGGCCTGGAGGAGGTCGGCGGGGTGGCGTCCGGTGGCGGCGCTGAACCATTCGGCGATACGGCAGATGTCGTCGGCGTAACCGCGCTTGGTGTCGAGGGACCGTCGCTGGTAGCTGGACAACCAGTGCAGCACGACACCGAAGGTGGTCCGGTCCAGCAGGCGCGACAACGCGTCCAGCCGTTCGGCGCCGATGTCGGCCACGAGCTGGTGCCGCACGGCGTCGTCGACCTGCCGTGCCGACAGGCTCGGGGAGGGAACCGCCGGCGGAGCGGGTTCGAGGGCGAATCCGGTCGAGTGGGTGCGCGTCGTCGCGCTGCCGAGCGACTCCATCACGACCCGGTGAGCAGTGAGCGGGTGCGGGCAGGGGCCCACGACGGGATCTTGCCGAGGATGTCGGCCAGGGTGACCGCGGCGAGGCTGCGTCGCCAGGCCTCGTGGGCGTCGGCCATCGCCGCGGCGAGCACGCATGTGTCCCGGCAGTCCTCTGGGGACAGTGCTCCACGGCCCTGCTGCCGGATCTCGTGGCACTCGTAGGGGGAGGCGGCGCCGTCCACGGCCTCCACGATCTCCAGCAGCGTGGTCTCGGCGGCCGGGCGGGCGAGCCGGTACCCGCCGCGGGGTCCCGACGTCGCGGTGAGCACGCCCGCCTTCGCGAGCGCCTTCAGCTGCTTCGCCAGGTACGGGGCGGGGAGGTCGAAGTAGTCGGCGAGTTGTGCCGCCGACACGGTGCTGCGCGGTTCGAGCTGCGCCAGCGTGGTGGCGCAGTGCAAGACCCATTCCGTACTCACAGGCAGCTTCACGCGGTCCAGTGTATCGAAGATATTGCGGATCTTTTTAGTCCGCGATACCGTAACGCTCTCACGACTTCAGGAGGACGAACCCGTCATGCGCATCGCCATCGCCGGAGCCACCGGCAAGATCGGTTCTCTCACCGCCACCGCACTCGAACGAGCCGGGCACGACGTCGTTCGCATCAGCCGCTCACAGGGCGTGGACGCGCTGACGGGCGACGGGCTGGACGACGCGCTCGCGAACGTCGACGCCCTCGTCGACGCACTGAACGCCCCGCCCGCCGACGAGACCGCCACGGTGGAATTCTTCGGCACCACGACGCGCACCCTGCTCGCGGCCGCCGAGCGCGCGGGAGTCCGCCATTACGTGCTGCTCTCGATCGTCGGCATCCACGGCATCACCGGCAACGCCCACTACGCGGGCAAACGCGAACAGGAACGCCTCGTCGAAGCCGGGCCGGTGCCCTGGACCATCGTGCCCTTCACCCAGTTCCACGACTTCGCCGCCATGGTCGCGGGCTGGACCGAGAAGGACGGTGTCGCCACCATCGCGCCCCTGCTGGTCCAGCCCATCGCGCCCGAGGACGTGGGCGCCGTCCTCGCCGACGTCGCGACAGGACAGCCCCAGGGCCGCCACGTCGACGTCGCCGGACCCGAGACGCAGGACCTGGTCGACATGGCCCGGCGCACCCACCAGGCGTGGGGCAAGGACATCACACTCGTTCCGACCTGGTCGGGCGTCTTCGGCACGTCGATGGCCGGCGAAGTGCTGCTGCCCGGCCCGGACGCGCACATCGCCCCCACGACGTTCGACGAGTGGCTGCGCACCCAGCGCCCCGCTGCGGAGTGAGCGCCGCCCGGCGGTTCTCACGCCGCCGGGTCCCGGGCACCCGCGCCGTGCAGGTGACCTCGGCACTGCTGCCACAGCCCGAACACGGAGAACCGAGCGCTGGTGCCGTTGTCGTTCACCCACGCGGCGCGTACATGATCACGGCGACACCGACCAGGCACACGAGCGCGCCGATGACGTCGAACCGGTCGGGTCGATACCCGTCCACGACCATTCCCCAGGCGAGTGAACCTGCGACGAAGACACCACCGTAGGCGGCGAGGATCCGCCCGAAGTGCGCGTCGGGTTGCAGCGTCGCGACGAACCCGTACGCACCGAGCGCGAGAACCCCGGCGCCGATCCACACCCACCCGCGGTGCTCCCGCACGCCCTGCCACACCAGCCAGGCACCGCCGATCTCGGCGAGGGCGGCCAGCACGAACAGCAGGATCGAACGCACAACGGTCATGGGTCACTCCGAGAACGACTCGCCGGGGGATTCCCCGCCAGTTCACCACCAGCCGGAAAGCCCCACCGCCCGGGGGCGTCAGCGTCGGCCCGCTCACCGACCCGGTTCGGTCGGCGCCTCGGCGTGGGCGTCGGCGTTCTCGCCCGAGGGTTGCTCGGTCAGGGCGCGCTCCAGGTGCGCGTGTGCCTGCCGCAGTTGCTCGGTGAGCTCGGCGATGCGCGCATCCCGATCGGTGATCGCGGACTGTGCGGCCGCGGACGTGGCGTCGGCGACCGAGCGCGCGGTGCGTTCGGCGGCGAGCTGCTCGCGGGCGGTGTCCAGGTCGGCGCGCAAGCCTGCCGTGTCCTGCCGAGCGGCGTGTAGGTCGGAACGGGTCTGCTCCAGCGCGGACGCGAGCGCGTCTCGCTGCGCGGTCGCCGCGGCGAGCTGCTCCGTCGCCGTCGAGTGTGCCGCCCGCAGCTCGTGCACCTCACCGCGGAGCTCGTCCAGGTTTCGTGCGAGGGCGTCGCGGTCGGACTGCAGCGTCTCGTGGCTCCGGCGCACCCGGTCGAGTTCGGTGGCCAGCGCGTCGCGCGAGCGGGTGGCGGCATCGGCGGCGGACTCCGCGGCGCCGCGGGCCCGCTC
>NZ_CM001466.1:582695-637906 GCF_000231055.2 Saccharomonospora azurea NA-128
CGTCTTGACCGACTCCGCTTCGGTCTTCGCGTGCTGGGCCGCGAGCTCGGCCTGCTCACGCGCCGCCCGATCGTCACGGGCCTGCGCGAGCGCCCGGTCGCGGGCACGTTCGGCGGCCTCCGCCCGTTGCGTGGCGTCCTCGGCTTCCGAACGGGCCGCCAACGCCTGCTCCTCCGCCTGCCGCACCTGCGCCAGCGCCTGTTCCTCCGCGCTGGTCAGGCGCTGCCCCATGTCGTTCAGCGCCGACAGCAGGGGAGCGGTGGCGGTGTCGAAGGCCTCGGCCGCCCGGCGCAACTCCACGAGCGGCTCGACCACGGCGGCCGTGCGCGCGGCCCGTCGCTGCCGCGACGCCGCATCGGCGTGGGACTTGCAGCAGTAGGACGACGGCCGGCCTCCCTTGCGTCGACCGTTCTCGTCGACGGCGGGTGGAGGCAACGGATTGTCGCAGCCCTCCAACGCGCACACACCCTGCGAGTTCTCCTCAGGCACCGGCTCGGCGCTCACCAGCTCGTCAGCCACCGCACCAGTGTCGCCCACCGTCCACGGCGGTCGGCAGTCGGTGCGTGGTCCGGATTGCGATGCTCGGGTGATCTGTTCCCGCTTGGCGCAAAGTGGATCCAGGGCAGCTCCTAGCGTCTGATCCGGCTCGGCGCGGCCCACCTGGCGGACCTCGTCCGACGCCACGGAATCCAACGAGGGGCAACGATGAAACGCATGCTCGCCACCGCCGCAGCTGCGGCGATGACCTCGACAGCAGCTGAGCTCAGGCCCCGGGCGGGGCCGCGCTGTCCCCGGCGCTGTCGCCCTGCGTCGGGTTCGCGGCCGGGATGATGCTGATGCCGCCCGAGCTCTCCAGGATCGCGTAGTCGATCTGGTCGAGGCGCAGCAGTCCCTGTCGGCTACGGGCCACGGCGAGCACGTCCTCCACACTGATGTGCTCCTTGCGCAGGCGGTGCTCCAGCGGTCTGCCGCGCTCGACGAGCACCACAGGGGCGCCCTCCACCAGTCGACTGAACCTCTTGGACCTGAACTTCACCAGGTCCGCGGCGCGGTCGAGGACCACGAGCGTGATGATCGCCAACACCGCCGTGGTGATCGAATAGTCGTCACCGAGCAACGCCTGTTGCGTGGCCTCGCTGATGATCAGCAACAGCACGAGGTCGACCGTCGTCACCTGCGCCATGGTGCGCTTGCCCGTGATTCGGAACAGCACCACGATGACCAGGTAGATCACCAGGGCTCGCACCACGATGTCCACGCCGCATCCCTTCGGTCACGGATACACGAGCTGCCGGATGCGCACCGGCTTGGCCGACGTCCCCCCGACGGTGGTCTCGAGCACGCCGAGCCCGGAGTTCGGGCGCAGATCGAACGTCACCGTCAATGGACCGTCCCCACGCACGCCGAACTCGTAGACGAGGCGATCACCCTCGGCGGTGACCGACATCGGATCCGGGGTCGTGGCCATGACCTCGTTGTCCGCCAGGTAGTCCTGCGAAAGCGACAGACGGATCGACCCCTCGTGCGCGCTGCCCGGCGGGAACCGCACCTGCAGAGTGGACTCGCCGAGGTTGCGCACGAACCGGTCGTAGTCCACCTGCAGTCGCCCGTCGGCGCCGGTGACCCGAGCCTGACCGAGCGCGCCACCACCCCACAGTCCCGCCAGCCCCGCCAGGAGGATCAGGACGAGCACCACCCACGCGACGCGGTTGACTCGCCACTCGCGACGCTGGAACGCCGGGCGTTCGTCGATCACGTCGGCGACGTCGCTCGCCTCGCCCACGGTCCTCGCCTCCTCGCGCACGGGACGTGACGATCCTTCCCTCCGCGATCGATCTCGAAACCACCGTGTCGGCGCGGTTTCCACCCGATCGAGCACACCGGACTGTCGGACCGCGCCGATACCCTGCGCGACCATGGCCGCCGAATCCGTGCTGCACCTGCTCCGACTTCACTACACCGACTCGGAGGAGGACGCCGCCCCGTTCGTCACCGCCCACGTCGAGTACCTGCGGCGGTATCACGCCGACGGAACGTTCCTGGTGTCGGGCCAGACGCTGCCGACGTCGGACGGCGGAGTGATCGTGGCCCACGGTGTGGACCGCGACGCCGTCGAGGCCCTCAGCGCGCAGGATCCGTTCGTGGTCGCGGGCGTGGCAAGGTACTCGATCACCACCGTCACCGCGGGCCGGGTCCACCCCGCGCTCGCCGGACTGCTCGGCTGACTCGGCTTGCGAGCCCGATGTATTCCGGGAAGTGATGCGGACACGGCCGGGGATGCCCGTTCAGAACACGCGGTCGCGCCGGATGTGGTGGGGGATCAGGTCGAGGAAGGCATGCAGCGCCCGCGTCGGCGGACGCGTCGCGGAGGCGACCACGCTGAGCGTCCAGGCCAGTCGGGCGTCCGCGAGGGGGACGGTACGAACGGTGTCCCCGGCCGTCGCGGCGAAGTCCGGGGGCAACAGCGCCACGCCCAGGCCGTGCGCCACGTAGTCCGCGATCGTGGTGATGTCCGAGACCTCGATGAGGACCCGCCGGGACAGCCCTTCCTTCGTAAACGCGTCGTCCGCGACCTGGCGTTGCCCGAAACCGGCGGGCATGTCGACGAAGGATTCCCCGGCGATGTCTCTGAGCCGCACCCGCTTCCGGCGGGCCAGTGGGTGATCGGCGGGGACCAGCAGCTGGACCTCGTACCTCTTGATGGCCCTCGATCTGAGGTGTTCATCCTTGATGTCGGCTCCTACGAAGGCCACGTCGACGTGGCTCTCCTTGATCCGCTCGATCAGCCCGGAGGTTCCCCGCTGGGAGGTCTCGGTACGCAACCGGACCTCGGGATGACGGCGGTGGAATTCACCGGCCAGCGCGGGTACGTCGATCACCGTCAGCCCGCTGAGGACGCCGACGGTGAGGCTGCCGCGCAGCCCCGTGGAGAGCGGCTCCACTGCCGCCCGGGCCCGGTCGAGTGCCTCGATCGCGGTCCGCGCCTCGGGGAGGAACGCCGAGCCGGCCTCCGTCAGTCTGACCGACCGCGTGGAGCGGAGGAGCAGTTCGATCCGGAGTTCGTGCTCCAGGGCCTTGATACCGGCCGAGAGCGTGGACTGAGTGATGTGCAGCCGCTGGGCGGCCCTCGTGAAGTTCAGCTCCTCGGCGACGGTGATGAAGTACTCCAGCCGCTTCTGGTCCACACTCACCTCATTTATCGGCATGTCCGATCGAATGTTCGAAAACATTCGTTGGACACGATAGCCGGGCGGGGGCACTGTTGTCGTGCGGGCCAACGCCCGGCCCAGGAAACGTCAGCGAAAGAGAATGCCCATGCGCGTACTGCTCACCGGCGGCACCGGCTACCTCGGAGCCGCGGTGCTCGATCGGCTCGTCTCCGGCGGCCACCAGGTCACTGCCCTGGTCCGCTCAGCCGAGAAAGCCGAGCTGGTGCGGGCCAAGGGCGCCGAACCACCCCGGCGCACACCATGATCGGTTCCGGTGACCAGCACTGGAGCACCGTGCACGGTGGACGACCTGGCCGAGCTTTACGTGCTCGCGCTGGAGAAGGCCCCGGCCGGTTCGTACTTCCTCGGCGCCAGCGGTACGAACCCGACCGTACGAAGCGGTGAGCCGCTCCGTCGGCCTGGCCGGACGCGTCGAGCCCGAACCCGTCGTGCAGACGCTCGACCGGCCCGGCCCGGCCTGCTCGGCGAGGCCCTTCTTCTCGACCAGCAGGCTTCGGGCGGCACGGCCCGGCGTGTCCTGGGTCGGACCCCCACGGGACCGTCGGTCCTCGACGACATCGCGCGTACTGACTTCTGAGAAAGGCCCGCGCCCCGGGCCCTGCCCGGCCGCAACCCTTCTTGAGGAACTTCGACATGAGCACTCCCACCGCTCCGACCGGGGCAGGTCATCGCCGTCCTGCCGGGCCCGGTCCCCAGTCGGCGGAACAGTCCCGCCCATCCGTGCCTCGCGGCGGCCCGCTGGCCGTCGCGGCAGCCATCGCAGCCGGCATGGTGGTGCCGGTACAGGCACGTCTGAACGGCGAGCTGAGTCAGCGCCTCGACGACGGCATCGCCGCGGCGGCGATCAGTTTCTCGGGCGGACTCGTCCTGTTGTCCCTCCTCGCGCTCTTCTCCCCCGGGCTGCGCGGCGCGCTGCGCCGCCTGGTCGGCGCTGCACGGGATGGCCGACTCCCCCGCCGGTACCTGCTGGCCGGTGTGCTCGGCGGCACGTTCGCCCTGGCCCAGTCCACCGCCGCGCTGGTCACTGGAGTCGCCGTGTTCACCGTGTCGGCCATCGCCGGTCAGACCTTCGGCGGTCTGATCGTGGACAGCCGGGGTATCGGCGGCGGCCTGCGGCAGCGCCCGGGCGCTGCCCGGCTCACGGGAGCGGCCGTCATCCTGGTGGCCGCAGTCGTGTCCGCTCTGCCCCGTTTCGCCGACACCCTCGCGCCGGCCACGATCATCCTGCCGGCCCTCGCCGCCCTCGCCGCCGGCTTCCTCCTCGGCGTGCAGCAGGCACTCAACGGAGCGACGACGGCCGCGTCGGGCTCGCCGATCGCAGCGACCTGGCTCAACTTCCTTGTCGGTGCGGTGTTCCTCGCCGCGGCCTGGGGGGTGAAAACACTCGTGCAGGGGACCGTGGGGGACCCGCTGCCCACCAGCTTGTGGGTCTACCTCGGTGGTCTGTGCGGCGTGGTGTTCATCGGCGCCTCGGCGTTCCTGGTGCGCCGGATCGGGGTCCTGCTGCTGAGCATGGCCTCTATCGCGGGGCAGCTCGCCAGTTCGATCGCCCTGGACTTCCTGGTCCCGTCGGGCGGTCGGTCCCCCTCCGTCCTCACCGTCCTCGGTGCGTTGCTCACGTTTGGCGCCGTCTGGATCGCCTCCCGACGCCTTCGTGACACCACCGCGAAGTGATCCACGTTCGCGCCCGGACCGGACGCGGACCCGCCCCACCCCTCTCTCGATGGAGAAGCAACACAGTGCCGCCCACGGCAGGAAAGGAACCACAGGTGTCCCAGAACCAGCAGCAGAACAACGAACGCATCCTGATCAAGGGCGCATACCTGATGACGCAGGACGACAAGCTCGGCCACTTCGTGGGCGACATCCTCATCGCCCACGGCAGGATCCTCAAGGTCGGCCGGGACCTGTCCGACGACCGGGCCAGGGTCATCGACGGCACAGGGAACGCCGTGCTGCCCGGTTTCATTGATACCCACCGCCACAACTGGCAGGGAGCGCTGCGCAATCTCGGTCCCGCCTGGACCTACCAGGAGTACCGCAGCCAGGTGCAAATCGGCCTCGGACAGTACTTCGCCCCCCGGGACGTCCACATCGGCAACCTGGCGGCGGATCTGATGTCCCTCGACTCCGGGGTGACGACCGTTCGGGACGAATCGCACATCAGCAACAGCCCCGAGCACTCGGACGCGGCGATCGCCGCGCACTGGGAGTCGGGCATCCGTGCCGTCTTCGACCACGGCTGGCCGTCCACGGAGGCCGAACAGTGGCAGTTCGGCAGCGACCGCACCCACCCCGACGACATCCGGCGCATCCGCAACGAGGTGCTCGCCGACGACTCGGCGCGGGTGACCCTCAACGCGATGCTCCGCGGACCGGAGCTGTCCACCCCCGATGTGTCCGAGCGTGACATCCGGCTCGCCCGTGAACTGGGCCTGCGCATCAGCATGCACGTGGGCCTCGGGGAGTGGGGGGCGGAGCAGCAGGCCGTACGGCAACTGGAGGAAGCCGGGCTGCTCGCCTCCGACATGACGTTCATTCACCTGTGCACGTCGACCGACGAGGAGCTGAGGATGCTGGCCGCACGCGGCGCCACCGCGTCCGTGGCCGGCGCCCTCGAGGTCTTCATGCCGGGCCTGGGTCAGCCGGCCACCAACCGGCTGCTGGCCGCCGGTGTCCGCCCGAGCCTCAGCGTCGACACCGAGACGATCGTCAGCGGTGACATGTTCGGCGTCATGCGGGCGACCCTCGCCTACCAGCAGCTGATCCTCGCCGGTGCGGCCGGGCCCATGGACCGTGTTCCCGGCCTGCCCACGTTCGACGCCGCCGACCTGCTGTCCTTCGCGACCATCGAGGGCGCACGGGCCGCGGGGATCGACGACCGCACCGGCAGCCTGACCCCGGGCAAGGAGGCAGACCTGATCATGATCCGCCTCGATCACGCCAACATGTTGCCCGCCACGGACGTCGCGGCCACGATCGTCGCGGGCGGCCACGCCGGCAATGTCGACCTGGTCGTGGTGGCCGGTGCCGTCCTCAAGGAGAACGGTGTCCTGAAGGGAGGCGACGCCGTCTTCGGCGAGGCCGCGGCCTCCCGTGACCGGCTCTTCCGCGCCGCGGGCATGCTGTAGCCGGGGTCGGAGGCCCACCGCCCGGACGACTCGCGTCGTGCGGTCGGCCGAGTACGCCGCCTCGGCTTGCGCCTACCCATCGTCGCCACCACCTCTCGCGGATCGCCCCAGCGTGTTCGCTTTCCGGGAATCCTGTCAGCGGAGACAGGCCGACGACGTAACGTTGGCAGCTGCCGGCCACCGACATCGCACGCCGGGACACGTCAGCACCATGGGGGAATTGTGCGAGTGGGCCTGAACGCCCTGATCGACCCGGGACTCGACGCGCACGTCGAGGAGTGCCGGCGTGAGAGAGCCACGTCCGGCGGCGTCCGCGGCCCGAGCGGTCCGGAGGAGCTCCAGGCGTTCCGAGCCAAGCAGGCCGCCGCCGCAGCGTGCTCCGAGACGTCCGCGGTCGAGCAGACCGTCGACGTCGCCGGACGGCGAGTGCCCGTCAGGATTCTGACTCCCGACACCACGCCGCGCGGCGTCCTGCTGGACATCCACGGCGGTGGCTTCTATCTGGGGTCGGCGGCACAGGCGGACGCGCGCAATCAACAGCTGGCGGACGCGCTCGGCATCGTCGTCGTAAGCGTCGACTACCGCCTCGCGCCGGAACATCCGTGGCCGGCCGCACCCGACGACTGCGAAACGGCGGCACTGTGGTTGCTCGACCAGGCCGAGTCCCGCTTCGGTACGAGCCGACTGGCCCTCGGCGGCTTCTCGGCGGGAGCGACGTTGGCCATGACGACACTGCTGCGCCTGCGGGACCGCGGACTCGTCGACCCGGTCGTCGGCGCCGCGCTGCAGTTCGGCACCTACGACCTCAGCGGTCTCACCCCCGCGGGCCGGCTGATCGCCGACGAGTACTTCATCGAGGCCTACGCCGGTCGGGCACCCGACCGCACGGCGTCCGACATCTCCCCGATCTACGGTGACCTGCGCGGACTGCCACCGGTCCTGATGGTCGTCGGCACCGCCGACATCTTGCTGGAGGACAACCTGGCCATGGCGGGCCGGATCGCCGCGGCCGGAGGCGACGTCGACCTGCGGATCTATCCGGAAGCGCCGCACGGCTTCACGACACGTCCGACGGGCATGGCCTCGGCCGCGCGGCACGACATCCGGCGTTGGCTTGCGGGCCGGATCGCCGCAGCGCCGGGCTGACGCGGGCTCACGACGGAGACGACCGCTGCGCGCAGACGATCAGGATGCCCGGGCACGGCGCATAGTGACAGTCGCTCGGGCAGGGCACCGACTCCGTGGACACGCCACCGAACCCCGTGCCCTCCAGCAGTTCCCGCCATGCGTCCGGCGGCAGATCCCACCGGGGGATCTCGAACTCGCGGAAGCCCGGCGCCACATGCGAGATCACGAGTCGCCCTCCGGGTCGGAGCCTGGCCGCCACAGCGGGCAACAGCGTCTGCGGATCGACGAACCACGCCGCTCCGAACCGCGAGTACACCGCGTCGACCGGCGGGCCGTCTCCGGTGAGGTAGTCGACGACCTCCGCCTGCACGAACTCCAGCCCCGGGATCCGGTGCCAGCGCGTGCGGGCCTGCGTGACCGCCGCCGTCGACTCGTCCACTCCGGTCACCCGCCACCGGTGGGCGGCGGCGAGGTGTGCCGCCTGCAGTCCGCGGCCACAACCGAGATCGACGACTCTGGCTCCCTCAGGGTGCTCACCGAGCAGTGACTCGTCCGGCCCGCGTCCTCGGTGATGCGTCCATCCGAACCACGTCTCCACGTGCGTCCCCCTCCCGCCGCCGATCCGAGTCTGGCAGGCGAGCTTCGTCGCGGTCTACGGCCCGATACATGGAATGGCCGAAAGTTGGGCGTTCCATGTATCTTGGTCAGGTGAGTACGGACGAGGTCTTCGGTTCACTGGTCGACCAGATGTTCGCGCTGCACGATCGAGTGCGCAGCGAGCTGAGGGCACTGTGCGGGGAGATCGGCCTGACTGATGCTCAGATCGGAGTGCTGTGGCGGATGGCCGCCGAACAGGGGCGCGACGTGACGGCCGGTCAGCTGGCGGACCGTCTGGGGGTCGATGCGTCCACTGTGACGTCGCTGGTCGATCGGCTGGAGCGACACGACGTGATCAGGCGGGTGACTCATCCCTCCGACCGTCGCGCAAAGATCCTGCAGCTCACCCCGCTGGGTTGCGAGCTGCACGACCGCATCGGGGACTACCGCCGACACGGATCACCGTTCGCCGCCCTGACTCCGGCCGAGCAGCAGCAGCTGCACGAGTTGCTCTCACGCGCGCTCGGCACGCGTGCGCAGCCGGTCGTGACATCGCACGAGCAGCAGAGCGGGGGGCAGGGATGAACCGAAAGACCGCCGTGGTCACCGGAGCGACTGCAGGACTGGGGCGTGCGCTCGCGCGGCGACTCGTCGAGCACGGCTACAACGTCACGATCGTCGGACGGGACGAACGGCGCACCGCACAGGTCGCCGACGAGCTGGCCCGCAGTGCCAGGGGTGACCAGGACGGTGTGCAGATCAGCCGGCACCTCGCCGACCTCGTCCGCCAGGAGGAGGTCCGAGCACTTGCCGACGTGCTGGCCGACGCCGGTGTCGGTATCGACGTGCTGATCAACAACGCGGGCGCTGCGTTCGACAGTTTCGCCACCACCCCGGACGGCGCGGAGCGGACCTATGCGCTCAACCACCACGCGCCGCTGCTGCTGACCCACGAACTGCTGGCGAATGGATCGCTGTCCGGTGACGCACGGATCGTGAACATGTCCAGTTTCCTGGAGAAGCGCGCGCGTCTCGTTGTCGCCGATCCCGACGTCGTCGGCACCTCGTGGGGCGACCGGCGGTACTCGCAGACTCAGGTCTACGCGACGAGCAAGCTGCTCGCCTTGGTGGCCGCGGCCGAGACGGCACGACGGGCACCCGGCGCGATCAAGGTCTACAACGCCGATCCCGGCATGGTGCGCACCGGATTCACCAGCAATGCCGGTGGTCCGATGCGGCTGACGGCTCCGCTGTTCCGGCTGTGGTCGATCAGCATCGAGCAGGGGATCCAGACTCCGCTGTGGCTTGCGACGGCCGACGAACCTCCTGGGCCCAATGGTGGGTTCTTCGCCCGCTCGCACCCGGCTGCTCCCTCTGCCCGAGCACTCGACCCCGCGCTGGCACGCGAGGTCTACCAGCGCACCACCGCCTTCCTCGGGATCCCGCCACTCTGACCTGCACACCGACGCCCGACACCCGACACCACTGCGGTTACCTGGTCGGCCTCGGTTTTCCGCCGAGCTGGATGGCCGGGCGGGTCGCCGACCTCCGCCCGAACAGTCCGCTCGTTCTCTGTCCCGGCATGACGTTCCACACGGGTGCTGAGCCGACAGTCGACGGGCAGCGCCCTCGGCGAGGCGGAGTCGACGAACTCGGTGCCGTAGGCGGCTCGGTCGACCACCCACTCCCGGGCCGAGCCGCGCGGCCTTCGCTCGTGCGCCACCGAACACCGACACTCCACAGCTTTCTCGTCCGTGGTCTCGGACTGAAAGCCGTCACCGAACCGGTGAATGCGGCTCTGACGGTGCCTGAGCTCAACCCCATCCCACACCGATTCGTTCTCGTGCGCCGCCCACGCCGCGTTGGCGAGCTCGCCAGGCCGGGCGTTCCCGGGCGTTCGTGAGGTTCCAGCGGGCATTCTCGCGCGGCTCCCGAGGTCACACCCGACTTGAGTTAAGCGAACGCGATACGAAAAACGTATAAGCGTGACGCGAAACGAAGAACCTATGTGCCACACAATGGAGGTTATGTGGCACGGCGATGCTGGATCGTCAGATGACGGAGGGCATACGGGGTTTGTCGCCGCCCGCTGGCGACGACCGCCACGGCGGGGACTCGAAGCCGTAGTCCGGCCGACCAAAGGGCCTTCTGATCGAGGCCGGCGTGGTCGAAGCGCACCGCAACGGCGTCGGCCTCGAGAACCCTCCCGAAGCCGCACTCCGTCAGCGCAGTTCCGCCAGCAGCCTTCGCGCCTGTGGTGCGCTTCGATCGGCGGACAGCAGGTCGAACCGGCGGGCCGTCACGCCGGTGACCGAGGCGAAGTCTCGCTGCCCACCCGTCGCCCAGTGCCCGAGGAACCCGGAGACCGCGCCGGCGATCGCGCCGATGATCAAGCCACCCAGCAGGAGACCGAGCCACACCGGCCCGAAGGTGAACAACCCGACGAGCAGGCCCAGCAGCAACCCGAACAGGGCACCGCCGGCCGCACCGGCTGCCGCGGCACGCCCCTTGGTGACACGCCCGGTGATGTCTTCGACCAGGTGCAGATCACTGCCGACGATGCGCAGGTCCTCGACCGGAAACTGGTTGTCGGAGAGGTAGTCGACCGCGCGTTGAGCTTCGGTGTAGCGCTCGTAGGTGGCCAGCACCTGCTCTCCCGGACGAACCTCCGGGTCGCTGATCGGCGGGTTGTCGCTCACGTTCCGTCCTCCTGTCGCCTTCACCGTCAGCGACATACCCGCCCGACCGGACCGGCAACCAGCCACCGCGTTATGGCCGTGAGGCCGCGCTCGTGCTCCGGCGGCGTCGCCTGCCACGTCGAGTGCGACCATCGGGCCATGGCTGATCGACGCGAGTTGCTGGTGGACGCCACCCCGCTGCCCGAGGACCTGGACCCCCGACTGCGCCGACAGCTCACGTTCGTGATCGAGATCGACCGGTTGAAGACGGTGCTGCGTCAGTCGCCGCTCGTGTCCGCGGAACGTCGGGAGAACGACGCCGAACACTCGTGGCATCTGGCGATGATGGTGGTGCTGCTGGCCGAGTACGCCGACGAGCCGATCGACGTCGGCCACACCGTTCAACTGGTGCTGGTGCACGACCTGGTCGAGGTCTACGCGGGCGACACCCCGCTATACGACGTCGCGGGCGGGCAGGATCAACTCGAACGGGAACGACTCGCCGCCGACGAACTCTTCAGCCTCCTTCCCGACGATCAGGCAGTGCGGCTGTGGGCGTTGTGGGACGAGTTCGAGGAACGCACGACCCCGGAGGCGCGTTTCGCCAAGGCGATGGACCGCCTCCAACCGCTGCTGCTCAACTGGATGGCCCGCGGTGGCACCTGGCGAACTCCCGGTGTCACCGCTGACGACGTGCGCCAACGCAAGGCCGTGATCGGGGATGCCTCCACACAGTTGTGGGAAGCCGGACGACAGCTGATTGACGAAGGCGAGGCGCGCGGCTGGGCGCGGCCAGCAGGGGAGTCGCGTTGAGCGCTGCACCGGCCGGACACGCTGTCCCGGCGCGCTGGTGACGCGGCTCGTCGATGAACGACGGTCGCCGGTGATCGAACCGTGTGGGCGGGAGGTTGCCGGCCCCTGACGTCAGGCGTGACCGGGTGGCGCCGCTTCGGCCCCGCACGCCGAGGACTCTCGGCGCGGGGCCGAGGCGTGACCACGGGAATACGGTCGGGTCGCGGTCGCGTTGCTGCTTGCGCGACGGGCTGTCGTCGGCGTCCGTCGTCGCAGATGTCGTGGCGCAGGTCCGGCCGCTCGTCGGACGTCGTGCGGGTGTCCGGCGTGAGGGGGACGGAAGGCGATGACGCTTCGTCGGTTCGAGTATGCCCTGGCTGTGGCCGACGCGGGTTCGGTGACGGCAGCGGCGGAGTCGCTGCGGGTCGCCCAGCCGTCGGTGTCGCAGCAGATTCGTGGCCTGGAGCGGGAACTCGGTGTGACGTTGTTCGCCCGCACGCCGGCCGGGCTGGTGCCCACCGCGGTGGGTCGCGCTTTCCTGCGGGACGCGGAGGTCGCGGTGCGAGCGGCGCGGCGGGCGAAGGCGACGGCCCAGGCAGGCGCCGACGAGCTGGAGGGCGAGCTGGTCGTCGCGGCGCAGATGGGGTTGGGAACGCGGCAGCTCCCGGGCGCGCTGCGCGCGTTGCGCCGCCGCTTCCCGCGACTGGAGATCACCGCGTTCGAAGAGGCGAGCTTCGCCGAATTGGAGCGGCTGGCGCGTCGGGGCGTGGTGGACCTGGGGCTGATGGCCGGGCCGTGCGAGGACGGCCCGTACGAGGGGCACCACCTGGGCGACGAGGAGTTCGTCGTGGTGCTGAGTCCCGAGCGCGCGCAGCTCGCCGACGACCGGGTCGAGCTGCGCGCGCTGGAGCGGGAGCCGTGGATCAGGTTCGACCACGACAGCACGCTCGACGGTGTGCTGCAGAAGGTGCTGTGGGACCACGCGCTGGTGCCCACCACCGTCGCCCGCGTGTCCCAGACGTCGACGGCGGTGCGCTGGGCCGCCCACGGGCTGGGAGTGACGGTCGTTCCGACCTCCGCCGTGCCGTGCGGGTTCGAACACCTCACCCGTCCGCTGTCGCCCGCCGTTTCACTCCCGATCGTCGCCGCGGTCCGGCCCGGGGCGGGGCCTGCGGAGATGGCCTTGCTCGGGTTCCTGCGTGAGGAGGCCTGGCACTACACAGGCTGCTCGAACGGCAGCTCGGGGCCTGGTCACAACTGGGTCATGCCGCCGTCCACGACGAACTCGGCCCCAGCGGTGTAAGTGGCGTCGAAGGCCAGGAACACCATCGCCTTGGCGACTTCGTCCGGATTCCCGAAGCGCTGCATCGGGTTCTCCGCGACCCGTTCGGCCATGAACTGCTCCACCTCTTCCTCGGACATCGTGTTGCCCAGGATTCCCGTGTCGATCGGACCGGGACTGACCGCGTTGACCCGGATCCCGCGGGGCAGGAGCTCGCGGGAGAGGCTGCGGGCGAGCGAGCGCAGTGCAGCCTTCCCGGCCGCGTAGACGCTGGTCTCCGCCATACCGACGACATTCACGGCCGACGTCGTGAGGACGACGCCGGCGCCCGGGCTCAGCAGTGGCGCGATCTTCTGCACGGTGAAGAAGGCGCCCTTGACGTTGACCGCGAATGATTCGTCGTACTCCTTCTCGGTCACCGACTCCAGAGGTGTGGCGCTGGCGATCCCCGCGTTGACGAACAGCGCGTCCACCGTGCCGAGGTGGTCGCGTACGGAGGCGGCCAGGCTGTCCAGGTCGATCAGCGACGCCACATCGCCCCGGACGGCGAACGCGTTGTCGCCGAGCCGCTCGGTGGCGGCGTCGAGTGTTTCCCGAGAACGGCCGGTGATCACCACGCGTGCTCCGGCGTTCACCAGCAACTCGGCCGCCGCAAAACCGATTCCACTGCTGCCGCCCGTGATCACGACGTTCTTGCCTCGGTAGTTGTCGTTCATTTCCTCTACTCGTTTCTGTTCGACAGATTCCCGGTGAGTGTGGTCCACTGTTTCCGCGTTTCCGCTCCGCTGGAGGTGACGGTCCTGCCGCTCCTCGTCGGGGATGGTCAAGACGCGTCGGAGGGGCCGCGCTCCCACGGCGTTGTCCGACGCCAAGAAGCCCCGCGCACGATTGCCGCGCCGATTCCGCGAGAACCGCCGGTGACCAGAAGCTGTTTGCCCGTGAATTCTCGCGCTCCGGACTCATCCATGTCCGTGACCATTCCGCTGCCCCTCGTTGATCTATTTCAAGCTAAGCGCGAAAGGGGATGAAAGGCAAAGACGAAAACCGAGCGGACGCCATAGGGTTTTCCTATAGGTGAGCCCGGTCGATTCCGCCCGGTGTCCAGGCGCACTCGGCCGTCTGTGTCGGGTGAGGTGGTGTCTTGGCGGTCAGGGCACCGGCGAGCGGGGCGTGACCGCCGGCCCCGGAGCGCCCGGTTCACTCTCAGGGCTACCGAGGTGCCAGGAGCCCCGGACGTGGCAGTCGTGGTTGGCCCACCACTGGAGATCGACGCGGTCCACGTGAAGGTGGACGGGCAGCCGGTGGCGCAGGTCGGCTTCGACGCTCTCGCGTGTGATGCCGTCGGTGCACCGGTCCAACGTCAGATGCGGCACCGGGTCCGGGAATCGCCCCTCGTAGGGCGGGCACTGCGGGAACGCCTCCACCAGAGCAGCCGTCAGCGCGCGCAACGGCCCGTCCGGATCGGCGCGGAGGTGGATCAGACCGTCGGGGAAGGTGTCGACCGTTGCGAGGGTGGTGTCGAAGGGATTCGACGACGCCATGATCGACCCCACGGTGTCGAGATCGGCGTGCGACGGCTCCGGCAGCCACGGGCCGAGCACGGTGATGTGTGCGTGCACGAACGCGGGATCGGAGGAGAGGAACGAGGCGTCGTAGTGGGCGGTCCGGTCTCGGATGTACTCGTCGAGTTCGGGCACCGGAACGACGAGGACCGAGTGTCCTTGGGACATCGGAGGCGACTCCTTCGACGGGAACAACCGAGTCGGAGCGGCGAACGTAGCATCCGCCTCGCCGCGTCGGCCGCCCGCACGGCCTTGGGTCAGCGGCGGATGAGGCCGAGATCGGTGGCGGTGGCGACGGCGGCGGTGCGGGAGTCGACGCCGAGCTTGGTGTAGATGCGTGCGAGATGGGACTTGACGGTGCCTTCGGTGAGGTGGAGGCGGTTGCCGATGGCCTGGTTGGACAGGCCGTCGGCAACCAGGGCGAGGACTTCGGTCTCGCGCCGGGTCAGGGCGGTGCCGGGGGCGCGCAGCCGTTTCATCAGTCTGTCGGCGACCGTGGGGGCGAGTGTGGTGCGTCCGGCGGCGGCGGTGCGTACGGCGGCGGCCAGGTCCTCGGGCGGGGCATCCTTGAGGAGGTAGCCGGTGGCGCCGGCCTCGATGGCGGGCAGGGTGTCGGCGTCGGAGTCGTAGGTGGTGACGATCAGTACTCGGGGGGCTCCCGGTTGGGCGGTGATCTGGGCGGTGGCTTCGGCGCCGCCCATGCCCGGCCCGAACTGTAGATCCATCAGCACGACGTCGATGTCACCGTCGGCGGCGCGGGTGACGGCGTCCTCGGCAGTGGCGGCTTCGGCCACGACGACGATGCCCGGTTCGGTTTGCAGCACGGCGCGCAGCCCGGCGCGGACGACGGGGTGGTCGTCGGCAAGGAGGAGTCGGATGGGGGTGTCGGTCACTGGCGGGCCTCGGGCTCGGTCTCGGCTGACGGGGTGAGGGGCAGCTGGGCGGCCAGGGTGGTGCCGTGGCCGGGCGCGGATTCGACGGTGAGGGTGCCTCCTAGAGCTTGGGCCCGGGCGCGCATCGCGGCCAGCCCGAACCCGCCGGACTCGGGGTCGGGGGCGGGCAGGCGGGCGGGGTCGAAGCCGCGTCCGTCGTCGACGACGTCGAGGGCGACGTGGTCACCGAGGTAGCTGAGCGTGACTTCGGCGCTCGTGGCCTCGGCGTGGCGGACGGTGTTGGCAAGGGCGGATTGGGCGATGCGCAGCAGAGCGACCTCGTGTGCGGTCGCAAGCGGGGTGGGGTCGCCGGTGAGGTGGAAGTGCGCGGTGAGGCGGTGGCGGGTGCTGGTGGTGGTGCACAGACGTTCCAAGGCGCCGGCCAGGGTGGCACCTTCCAACGTGGGCGGGGTGAGGGCAGCGACGAAGCGGCGGGCCTCGGCGATGTTGTCCACGGCGGCCTGCCTGGCCGCGTCGACGTGGCGGGCGGCGTCGTCGGGCCGGCCGGGCAGGGCGCGTTCGGCGGCGCGCAGCAGCAGCTGGATGCTGGACAGGCCCTGGGCGATGGTGTCGTGGATCTCGCGGGCCAGACGCTCGCGTTCGGCGAGTACACCGGCGGTGTGCTGGGCGGCGGCCAGGTCGGCCCGGGTGGCGGTGAGCTCCTCGATCAGCCGCCTGCGCTGTTCGCTCTCCCTGTACAGGGCCTGATATCCCCACACCACCGCGACGGCCACGGCGGCGCCAAGCGCGGGACCGATCACCATGGCGAGGCTGAAGGAGCCGGTATGGGCGGCGAACCCGGTGATGGCCGCCACGGCTGTGGCAGCCACGGCCCCCAGGCCCGCGCGGCGCGGCAGCAGGTGGAGCTGGAGGAAGTACAGCGGGAAAGCGACCCATACGGCGTCGGGCGACAGGGCCAACAGCACCAACCACACGGCGCCCACGGCGGCCAGCCACCAGGCGGCGGCCCGCCGCGAGAGACGAATGCGGGGCAGGAGCGGTCCCACGGCGGACATCAGGCCGCACACCGCCGCCGCAACGACGACCAATTCGGCATCGGGCTGGTCATCGGCCACGGCCCGGCCAGCGGCCAGGACGAGCAGGCCGATGACCAGCAGGTGCAGGCACCAGGCCAGGGCGCGGGTGGCCGGGGTCAAGGCGGGGGCAGCGGTGTTCACAGTGCGTCCCAGGTTACGGAGGTCAGCGCCCGGAGGACCTCTATCGAAAGTGAGAACACGTGTACCACTTTTCGGCTCGTGAAGTGCCGTCCTGCGCCAGATGCCACAGGGAGGGGCGGCCGCGACGGTGGAGGCATACCGCTTCCTCGTCGGAAAGGACGTCACGGCTGTGTTCGTCGCCTGGAGAGATCTGAGGTTCGCCAAGGGGCGCTTCGCCCTGATGGGGACCGTCATCGTGCTGATGACCCTGCTGGTGGGGCTGCTGTCCGGGCTGACGGCCGGACTGGGCCAGCAGAACATCTCCGCGATCACGTCCCTGCCTGCCGACAGGGTGGCCTTCCAGGCACCCAGCGGCGGTCAGGACCTGTCGTACTCGAATTCCACCGTCACCGAGCAGCAGTGGCAGCAGTGGGCTGAAGCCCCCGGTATCGACAGCGCCGAACCGCTCGGGATCACCACGACCAAGGCCTCGGCCGGGGACAAGACCACCGGAATCTCGGCCTTCGGCGTCCGGCCGGGATCCCACCTCGCTCCGGAGAGCAGCAAGATCACCGACAGCGCGGTGGTGTTGTCCACCGCGGCCGCGGCAGAACTCGGTGTGAAGGCCGGCGACTCCCTCACCCTGGCGGGCCAGCCGCTGCAGGTGGCCGCTGTGCAGGGCGAGGCCTACTTCAGCCATGCCCCGGTTATCTGGACCAGCCTCGACACCTGGCAGAGGACCGCGCCGCCCACTGGCACCGGCGACGGCCCCGTTGCCACCGTCATCGCCCTGAACACCACTTCCGGGGCCGATACGGAGGCCGTCGACGTACAGGCCGGTACCACGACGGTCACCACCGAGGACTCGCTGGCAGCGATCGGCTCCTACACCTCCGAAAACGGCTCTCTGCAGCTCATGCGCGGCTTCCTGTTCGTCATCTCCGCACTTGTCATCGGGGCTTTTTTCACCGTCTGGACCATCCAGCGCAGTGGCGATGTCGCCGTCCTCAAAGCCCTGGGCGCCTCGACAGCCAACCTGCTGAAGGACGCACTCGGCCAAGCCATCGTCCTGCTCGCGGGAGGCACCCTGCTCGGCACCGGCATCGCCGCCGCCCTGGGGGCACTCATCTCGGGCTCGGCCGTGCCGTTCCTTCTCACGCCCGCCACTGTCCTGCTCCCCGCCGCCGCGATGATTCTCCTCGGCGCCCTCGGAGCCGCCCTGTCCATTCGCCGCATCACCTCCGTCGACCCGCTGACCGCCTTGGGGAGCGCCCGATGAGCCTCAACTTGACCGCCATCACTCTCACCTACCCCGATGGCGACAGTCGCCTGACCGCCCTCGACGACGTCAGCTTGGAGGTCCCCCAGGGGAGCCTGACCGCCGTCGTCGGCCCTTCCGGGTCCGGTAAGTCCAGCCTCCTCGCGGTCGCCGCCACCCTGATCACCCCCGAAGCCGGCACCGTCACCATCGACGGCACACCCACCACCGGCATGACCCGCGCAGAACTCACCGAACTGCGCCGCCGTAAGATCGGCATCGTCTTCCAGCAGCCCAACCTGCTGCCCTCCCTCACGGCCGCGGAACAACTTCAGGTCATGGCCCAAATCGACGGCCGCAAGCCCCGCACCGCCCGGGACCGGGCCAGGGAACTCCTCGACGCGGTGGGCCTAAGTGGCCAGGCCGACCGACGCCCTCACCAGCTCTCGGGTGGCCAGCGCCAACGCATCAACATCGCCCGCGCTCTGATGAACGACCCGACCGTCCTTCTGGTCGACGAACCCACCAGCGCCCTCGACCACGAACGCGGCGCGGCCGTCATCGACCTGCTCACTCGTCTCACCCACCAGCAGGCCACCGCGACCGTCCTGGTCACCCATGACCGCACCCACCTCACCGCCGTCGACCAGATCGCCGAAGTCCGCGACGGTCGCCTCCGCCTGCCCGCACCGATCCGCTGAGCTCCCGACGCCCCGGTCTCATCCTCCGCGGTATGCCAGAAAGGACCACCCATGGGATACACCCGGCTCACTGTCACGCTTCAGCACGGCCACGGAACGCTCGCCCGGCTTGCCGCCACCCTCAACAACCACCACGTGCTCGGCTTGGCGTACACCACCTCGTCACCGGACTCGGCCACGGCCGTCGTGTGCGTGCCGCGGTCCGTCGCCCCGCGCGCACAGCACAAGCTGCGCAGACTCGTCGATGTGATCGACGTGTCGCCGGATCCCGCTGCGGGCGGCACCGCCGAAATTCCAGCCCCCATCACTTTCGATCCCGCCCTTCGTGCAGCCGACCTGTGAACGGTGAGCCGATGCGCTGAACGACAGTCGCCACCCCGTGGCGGAGACGCGGGTGGGAAGGACCGCTTCGGCTCCGGACACGCGGGCTCCTCGGCGGTCACTGCCCCTCACCGGTGTCACTGAGCGAACACCGTGCTGGACAGCGTGACGTGGACGACCGTTCCGGCGAGGATGCTGAGCACGGCGTTGCGTCGCCACAGGTGCAGACCGATCGTCACGGCCAGGGCCGCGAGCGGCGACACCATCCGGGGATGGGTCAGGGAGACGTCCCGCAGGCAGTAGATCGTCAGGATCACCATGATCGCGCCGGGCATGCGGGTGCTCAGGAACCGGATCGTCGGGCTCGCGCGGAGTCGGGCGAGCACCGTGAAGGGCAGGGCCCGCAACGCCCAGGTGACACAGGCGCCGGTGAGCGCGGCGGCGATGGCGTAGACGGTGTCAGTCACGGCTATGCCGCTTACGGGTCGTGACGTGCCGGGCCAGCAACCCGGCGGTGAGCAGCGAGACGGCGGCGAGAAGCAGTTGGCCGGGGAACAGGATTCGGGCGATCACCGCGCTGAACACGGCGAGCGCCGGGGTGAACAGCTCGCCGTCCAGGTTCCGCAGGGCGTCGAGCGCGAGGACGGTGAACAGGGCGGTCAGGGCGAAGTCGAGGCCGCGGATGCCGTCGAAGACCTGCGCCCCGCCGAGGAGAGCCCCGGTCGTCGCGCCCGTCACCCAGTAGAAGTGCAGGAAGAACTGCAGCCACAGGATGCGCCGGCTGTGCCAGGACCGGGCCTCGTTCGTCGAGGTCAGCGCGTATGCCTCGTCGCTGAGCGCGAAGGTCGAGTACAGCTTCCCGAGTCGACCGTTCACCTGGTGCAGGGGAAAGGACAGCGCGTAGAAGGCGTGGCGGGTGTTGATGATGAAGGCGGTCCCGGCGACGACGGTCAGCGGTGCGGCGGCGGCGACCAGGCCGATGAGGACGAGTTCGAACGAACCGGCGTAGACGACGGCGGGCGACAGGATCGCCCACCACCAGTCGAGGCCGGACTGGATGACGAGGACGCCGAGGGCGATACCGAGGGGGAGGTATCCGAGGCCGACGGCAGCGGAATCACGGAAGGCGTTCCGCGCATGAGAGGTGGTTCGCGCCGCGAACCCGATTTCGGCTCGGCGTGTTCGCATGACGACATCTTATGGAGAATCGCGACTCATAACGTTGCTCATTGTGACCGTAGAATGCGGCGATGAGAAACAAACTGAGCCTCGACGGCGTGGACTGGGACATCTTGTTCCACCTTCGTCAGGACGGGCGCCTGTCCAACGTGGAGTTGGCGAAGCGGGTCGGCCTGAGCCCCCCGCCCTGCCTGCGCCGGGTCAAGCGACTGGAGAAGGCTGGCGCGATCCGTGGTTATCGTGCGGTGATCGACCCCAAGGCGCTGGGTCGCGGCCTGGAGGTCTTCGTGGACATCGAGGTCAGCGCCAGCGACCGCAGGACGTCCGAGCAGTTCGAGGTCACGGTCGCCTCCTACGAGGAGGTGATCGAATTCCGGCGTATGTACGGGCGCCCGGACTATTTCCTGCGGGTCGCGGTCGCCGACCACGCCGCCTACGAGACCTTTCTCACCGACAAGCTCAGTGGCCTTCCGGGCGTTCTGCGTATCGAATCCCACCTGACGCTGAAAAAGATCAAATCGAGCGACTGAAAAAGGGATGTGAGCGAGTCGTCGGCGTTTCGCAATTCGTGTCACCTGGCCTTGTCCCGGATCGTGCCGGTGGTGGCGAAGCGTTGTCGGTACTCGGTGGGCGTGGTGTCGAAGTGGCGGGCGAAGGCCCGGCGCAGCGTCTCGTCACTGCCCAGGCCGCTGCGCCGGGCCGCGGAGGTGACGCTGTGCCCATCGAGCAGGAGTTGCCGTGCGCGATCGAGCCGGACCCGTTCCACCCAGCGCGCGGGGGTGGTGCCGAGTTCGGCGTGGAAGAGACGGGTCAGGTGGCGGGGGCTGACGGCGGCGGCCCGCGCCATCGACGGCAGGTCGTGGTCCCCGGTGGGATCGGCCAGCACGGTGTCGATCAGCATGCGCAGCGGATCGCCCGGGGCCGTGGGCGTGGTGGCCGTCGAGAACTGGGACTGGCCACCCGGACGTTGCAGGAACACGACCAGCTCGCGGGCGATGTGGCGGGCCACGTCGGCGCCGTGATCGTCCTCGACCAGGGCGAGCGCGAGGTCGATACCCGCGGTGATGCCGGCCGAGGTGACGTACCGGCCGTCCCGGACGTGGATCGCGTCCGGCTCGACGTGCACCAGGGGATGTCGGCGGGCGAGCGTATCCGCGTGGCGCCAATGTGTGGTCGCGCGGCGGCCGTCGAGCATACCGAGCTCGGCCAGGACGAACGCGCCCGTGCACACCGACGCGACGCGGGTCACGCTCTCGGCCGCGTCCCGGGTCGTGGCCAGCAGCTCGTCCTCGATGGGCTGCTCGGCGAGGCGATCCCCTCCCGCCACGACGAGCGTGTCGAGCGCGCCGGCGTCGGTCGCCGTCACGGTGCCGCTCAACGTCAGTCCGCTGGACGTCCTGACGTCGCCGCCATGAGTGGAGAGTAGAACCAGGTCGTAGTGGTGACCGAGGGACCCCGCCTGGTGAAGCACTTCCGAGGGACCGCTGACGTCGAGCATGGTGACGCCGTCGAAGACCACGAACCCCACACGCTGCGTGATGTCTGAAACTGTGGTTTCTCTGGCAGAACGGACATGGCGCCACGGTAGGCGGCCCGCGATGCTGGGTGCCGGAGAGTCCAGACCGGAACAGGGAGAAACATGAGCGAGTCCATCGCGGGCGTGCGCATCCCGGACAGCGCGCTGGCACGGGAGGCGACCGAGCTGGTGCGTGAGGCGGCGTCGCCGCTGCTGTTCGACCACTCGCGGCGGGTGTATCTGTGGGGTTCGCTGCGCGGGCGTGAGCAGGGGCTCGACTTCGACCCCGAGCTGCTCTACGTGGGAGCGATGTTCCACGACCTCGGGCTGACCGAACGCTTCCGGCGCACCGACCAGCGCTTCGAAATCGACGGCGCCGACGAGGCGAGGCGCTTCCTGCGCTCGCACGGCATCGCGAGTGAGGACGCCGACACGGTGTGGACGGCGATCGCGCTGCACACCACCCCGGAGATTCCGCTGCACATGGCTCCGGAGATCGCGCTGGTCACGCGCGGGGTGGAGCTCGACGTGCTGGGCATCGGCTACGACCGCGTCTCCGAGGAGGAACGCGCGGCGGTCGTCGCTGCGCATCCCCGGCCGGATTTCAAGAACCGGATCCTGGCCGCGCTCACCGACGGCATCAAGGACCGCCCCGACACGACGTTCGGCAACGTCAAGGCCGATGTGCTCGCGCACTTCGTGCCGGGTTTCGTGCGCGGCGACTTCGTCGACGTCATCAAGAACTCCGCCTGGGCCGAGTGAGGACGTCGACGACGGTGCGGCTTCAGTCCTGAAGCAACCGCCAGGCAGCGAGGGCGAGAGTGACTCGCACCAGCCCGCCCGGCTCGGTCAGCTCGATACCGAGGATCTTCCCGAGTTGGTCGAGCCGGCGGGCGACGCTGCTGTGGTGCAGGTGCAGGAGGTCGGCCGCCGCGCGACGCGACCCGGTGGCGCAGTAGGCCTCGAGCGTGTCCAGTGCCTCCGGAAGGTCGGCGAGCCGAGCGACGGCTGCCACGTCGGCGTTGCCGCGGAGGGTGTCGCCGTCGAGGTCGGCCACGAGCGCCAGCGCGCCCAGCTCGTCGTAGTGGACGACCGGCTGACGCGTCGTCGCGAAACGGAGTGCGGTGCGCGCGCGGCACCACGACTCGTCGGGAGCGCCCGCGGTGCCGACGCCGGCGCGAACGTCGGCTGGGACACCCTCGACGTCGACGCTGGTGGCCAGGACGACGCCCACGTCGCCCAGTCGGGCCGCTTTCACCAGGCGCGACGGGCAGACGAGGCGGCCGAGCTCGTCGAGCGGACGGCACGACCGGACGGCGACGGCCTGGACGGGCACGTCGACGGCGAAGCCGAGCAGCCGGAGCGCGCGAGCCCGGGCCGCTTCGTCAGTGGTGGAGCTGATCACAAGCTCGACCAGCGCGGGATCCGCCATGGTGGTGCGAGCCGGTCCATACCGTTCGAACACCGCCGACGCCGCGATGGCGAACCGGTCGAGCAGCAGTTGGTCCAGCGCGGCAGGGGAGCCGGGGCGTTCCAACCAGACCGTGCCGATCTCCTCGTCGTCGAGCGTCACCGGCGTGGCGGAGGGTGTGGGGCAGGCGGCACCGGTTGCGTCCTGGCCGTCGGCCGCGACGCGAATGGTGCGTCCCGTGCCGTGGATGCGGATCCCGGCCACGCACCCCGCCAGTCCCGCCGACGCCCGCACGAGCGCGGGCAGGTCCACGCGCCGCCGCATCAGGGTGTCGTAGAACATCACGACGCGCACCCCGTCTCCGGCTGCCGGATCCAGGTGCGCCAGCCGCGCTGCCAGTGCCTCCATGGCAGAAGGATAGAAACGACACGGCGTCGAACCGAAGCGCCGATCGGTGCGCGATCGACGTCGAGTGTGCGACGCGTGGCGGATGATTCCGGCGATCCGGCCCGGAACGATGACGGACATGGATCCCGAACTGGAAGCGTTCATTCCGCTGTTTCCCCAGGCAGACCTGTCCGATCCCGTGACCGCGCGGCGGCACTTCGCGGAGCTGGCCGCTGCGGTGCCGAAACCCGACACCACGGGCATGGAGGTGCGCGACCTCGTCGTGCCCGCCGATCCCGAGGTGGCGGTGCGGATCTACCGCCCGCACGCGGCGACGGGGGCGATCGTCTGGCTGCACGGCGGCGGGTTCGTCATGGGCGACGTGCACACCGAGCACCCGTGGGCGGCCCGGTTGGCCGACCTCGCCGGTGCCGTGGTGGTGTCGGTGGACTACCGGCTCGCGCCCGAGAACCCGTTCCCCGCCGCTCTCGACGACGCCTACGCCGCTCTGGTCTGGACCGCGGACAACGCGGCCGAGCTGGGCGTCGACCCGCAGCGCATCGGCGTCGGCGGCCACAGCTCCGGAGGAGGCATCGCGGCCGCGGTGGCGTTGCGGGCACGAGACGAAGGCGGACCGCACCTCTGCTTCCAACTGCTCAACCAGCCCGGGCTCGACGACCGGCAGCGGACGTGGTCGGCGCGCACCTTCACCGACACACCGTGGATGAACCGCGACAAGGCCGCCGCGATGTGGAGGCACTACCTCGGGGGCCGTCCCGCCTCGCCGTATGCGGCGCCGGCGCGGGCCGAGGACTTGTCGGGGCTGCCGCCCGCCTACGTCGCCACCGCGGAGCTCTGCCCGAACCGGGACGAGGACATCGACTACGCCGTGCGGCTGTTGCAGGCGGGCGTGTCGGTCGAACTGCACCAGTGGGCAGGCACCTTCCACGGGTCGCAGGCCATTCTCTCCGCCGCGGTGTCGCAGCGGCAGATCACCGAGCTCGCCGCGGCACTCGGCCGAGCTCTGGCGGAGTGAACGTGCTCGCGGAATCGGGGTGTCATTCTCCGCCTGATTAGGTAGACTGATCTACCTAATCAGGCGGAGGAGGCCTGCGCATGACCGATGTCGAACGACCCCGCCGGGAGAAGGCGGGGTCGCGCAGCTCGGCGAAACAGCGACTGCTGGACGCCGCGGCCGAATGCTTCTACGCCCACGGGGTCAACGGAACCGGCATCGACACCATCACCGCCGCGGCCGGGGTCGCGAAGATGAGCCTCTACAACAACTTCGCGTCGAAGGACGCCCTCGTGCTGGCCTATCTGGAGGCCCGGCACGAGGAGTGGCTCGACCTCTACCGCCGCCGACTGGCCTCGGCCCAGGATGCGCGGGCGGCGATCGCCGCCGTCTTCGACGCCTACCTCGACCACGCCGAATCGGCGTACGCGCACGGCTTCCGCGGGTGCGGGCTGCTCAACGCGGCGGCCGAACTGCCCGCGGGCGCACCGGGGCGCGAGGTCGTCCGTCGCCACAAAGAAGAGGTAGCGGAGCTGTTGGCCGCGCACGTCGCGGAGCTGACGGGCCGGTCCGCTGCCCAGGTCTCCGCGCTGGCGGACCAGCTCGCGTTCCTCCTGGAGGGCGCCATGGCCCGGGCGGGCCTGGAAGGCGACTCCCGACTCCTGCGCCGCGCTCGCGACCTCGCGCTGCGCACCGTGGACGCCTCGATCGCCGAGCAGCGGTGAACGGGGCAGCCCAGTGATGTCCGACGACCGGAAGGGACCCCGTGAACCTCGCTGACTACGACGTGTTGAGCTTCGACTGCTACGGCACGCTCATCGACTGGGAGACCGGCATCGCCGCGGTCCTCACACCGTGGGCGAAGGAGGCCGGTCTGGACCTCACCCCCGAGGACCTGCTCGCCACCTACGCCGAGCACGAGTCGCAGGCCGCGCGCGAGCTGCCCGCAGCCCTCTACTCGACGATCCTCGCCGAGGCGTTCCGCCGCACCGGGGCCCAGCTCGGCGCGTCCGTGAGCGACGAGTGGGCGCAGCGCCTGGGCGACTCGGTGCCCGACTGGCCCGCCTTCGACGACTCGGCCGACGCGCTCGCCTCGCTCGCCCGCGACTACAAACTGGTCATCCTGTCCAACGTGCACCGCGCGGGGTTCGCCGGTTCGAACAAGCGCCTGGGTGTGGAGTTCGACCGCATCATCACCGCCGAGGATGTCAAGGCGTACAAGCCGGCGCCGAACCACTTCGAGGCGCTCGACGAGGTGCTGAAGGAGATGGGAATTCCGCGTGAGCGGCTGCTGCACGTCGCTCAGAGCCTCTTCCACGACCACGTGCCCGCGCGGCGGCACGGCCTGCCGTCGGTGTGGATCAACCGTCGGCACGACCGCCCGGGCTGGGGAGCCACGCCGGAACCCGCCGAGGAGTACTCCTACGCACTCGAATTCCCGGACTTGAAGTCCTTCGCGCAGGCGGCGCGGGAGGCGAAGAGCGGCGACGGCGACTGATCAGCCGCGTTCGGGCTCGCGGGCAGGCGTGGCACGGCCGCAGGATTCACCACGCCACGCCTCCCGCCCCTCCCGCGGGCGGGTGCAGACCCACGCGAACATGCCCGTGGTGACCAGAGAGGTCGTCTCGCGCGGATCGACACCGACGCGCCGGGACGCGCCCATCGCGCGCTGCGCCGCCACGGTGCCGAGGATGCCCGCCAAGGCGACCACGAGCCCGATGACGTGGACGAGGCCTCGGTCGAGCACTGCGATCGCGGGAGTGAGACCGAACAGTCGCAGCGTCGGTCCCAGCGCACCGAGCACTCCCTGCTCGGATGAGCGTGGGCGGACCCGGTCGCCGCACTCGTCATCGCCGCCGTCGCCGCGGCCGGTTCGTGCCCGGGCTCGGCCGTCTCGCCTGACTCGCTGATCACCGGCCGGGTGGTCTGCGCCACATCGACGTGGGTGTGCACCCGCCGGGGCAACCCGGCCCGCCACGATGTTCGTGGATGTGTTCGGTCGCGCACACCCTGAGGACACGGCGTGTGGCCTGTTTTTCCACACCCGGTACCGTCAGCGCGCTAAACCTTCGCAGAAGTGTTGCAGGAGTTGTCTGGTGTCCGTTCCGTCTCCCTCGCGTGCGACCGATGCCCCGGTGACGACGGGGCCACGCAAGTTCCGACCCGAACTGCAGGGTCTGCGCGCCATGGCGGTGCTGCTCGTGGTCGTGTACCACGTGTGGCTCAACCGGGTCTCCGGTGGTGTGGACGTGTTCTTCGTGATCAGCGGCTTCCTGATCACGGGACAGCTCTACCGGGCGAGCTCGCGGGGCCGGATCGACTTCCGCCGCATGTGGGGCCGGATGCTCACCCGCCTGCTTCCGGCGGCGCTGACGGTGCTGGCGGTGACGATGGCGGTGGCCGTGCTGCTGCTGCCGGAACACCGGTGGTCGCTGACGGCCTGGGAAGTCATCGCGTCGGCGTTGTTCTACGAGAACTGGCAGCTGGTCGCCACCTCGGCCGACTACTTCGCGCAACACTCCGCGGCCAGCCTGACCCAGCACTTCTGGTCGTTGTCGATCCAGGGCCAGTTCTACCTGGTGTGGCCGTTGCTGGTGGCCCTCGTCGCGTGGCTCGCGCGCCGGGCGGGGTGGACGCTGCACCGGTCGCTGGTGACGGCGATGGCCGTGGCGTTCGTCCTCTCGCTGGCGTTCTCGGTGTGGCTGACGATCGAGAACCAGCCGCTCGCGTACTTCCACTCGGCCACCCGGGTGTGGGAGTTCGCGCTGGGCGGGTTGACGGCCCTGTTGATCGACTCGGTGCGAGTGCCGCGGCTCGTTCGCATCGTGTGCGGGTGGGTCGGCGTCGTCGCGCTCGTGACCTGCGGCCTGGTGCTGCAGGTCGGCACGGAGTTCCCCGGTTACGTCGCGCTGTGGCCGACGCTGGCCGCGGTGTTGGTGCTGGTCGCGGGCGCCACCGACAGCAAGATCGGCGCCGACCGCTTCCTGTCGGCGAAGCCGCTGGTGCGCCTGGGCAACCTGAGCTACGCGCTGTACCTGTGGCACTGGCCGTTCCTGCTGTTCTTCCTCATCACCGCCGACAAGGAGAGCCTCAGCCTCGGCGAGGGCGCGCTGGTAATCGCCGGGTCGCTCGTTCTCGCGGCGCTCACGTACCGGTTCGTGGAGCAGCCGGCCCGCTCCGCCCGTCTGGCCACGGCAACCCCCTGGGGTGGGTACCGCCTGGCACTGTTGGCGCTGGTGCCCGTGCTGCTGGCGTCGGGGACCTGGCAGGTCGTCACGGCGCAGCGCGCGTCGTTCACGGTGGCCGAAGGAGAGAAGGAGACCCTCGGGGCGCCGGTGCTCGACACCCGCGCGCCGCTCGTGGACGCCGCGAGGCCCGTCGTCCCGCCGTTCGCCGCCCTGCCCGACCAGTTCGACAGCTTCCCCGAGGAGGAGTGCGTCTACTCGCCGAAGAACGAGGACCTGCGGATCTGCACGGTGGACCCGCCGGGTGAGCCGGTGCGGCGCATCGTCGTGACGGGCGACTCCCACTCCCAGCAGTACATCGCCGCGCTGCGGCCGATCGTCGAACGCCGCGGTTGGCAGATCATCTCCATGGGCAAGGGCGGGTGCCCGTTCACCACCAACGGCGTCGACGAGGAATGCCGCGCGTGGAACACCGCCGTCCGCGAGGAGATCCTGGAGATGCAGCCGGACGCCGTCGTCACGATGGCCACCCGTGACGTGCGGGTGGGGTTGAAGGAATGGACACCTCCCGGCTACGTCGAGCAGTGGCAGGCCATGGATGCCGCCGGAATCCCGGTGGTGGCGATCCGCGACAGCCCCCGCTACGACTTCGAGCCCTCCGAATGCGTGCAGAAGCACAGCGCGCACGACCCCCAGTGCTCGGGTCGGCGGGCGGAACTGCTGTCGCCGCGCCCCCCGTACCTCGACGCGCCGGGCGTGCCGCCGTCCGTGTCGTTCCTCGACTTCAGTGACTACTTCTGCAACGCCGAGACCTGCCCGCCGGTGATCGGCAACGTGCTCGTGTACATGGACAACAACCACGTCACCGCCACCTACCTGGAGACGATGTCGCCGATGGTGGAGGAGCGACTTGTGGAGGTCCTGGGCTGGGAGGACGACGTCGTGGGCGGCCACGGCGAGTGAGCCGTCGCCCGGACGCACCCGCCGCCGACCGTGTGGGGCGCCTGCTGAGCGAGCACTACTCGCTCGACGTGCGTGACGTCGTCGCGGTCGGCGACGGCGCCGACCGGGCCGCGTCGGTGTGGCAGGCGACCGGTCACGACGGCCGCGCGTACGCGGTGAAGTTGACGACCGGGGGCTGCCCGGCGGGGCTCGTGCTCGCCGACCGGCTCGCCCTCGCGCGCCCCGGAGCGACCCCTCGGCCGGTGCACACGGCGGCGGGAGCGCTGTGGGCCACCGTGGCCGGGGCCCGATTGTCGGTGACGGAGTGGGTCGACGGGCGCAGCGCCGCGGACGTCGGGTTGAGCGAACGGCAGTGGATCGAGTACGGCCGGGTCCTGGCCGCCCTGCACGGACTGCCCGTCGCGGGTGAGCCGGCCCGACGGGTGCCGCGCGAGACCTTCGATCCGGGGCACTGGGTCGACTGTTTCGACCGCGTCGACGCCCGGCTCGCCGACGTGGCCGCCGGCGACGACCTGGTCACGCACCTCGTCGCGACCTGGAACGGGCGGCGGTCCGACCTGCGCGTGGTGCGCGACCGGACGGTACGGCTGGGGCGGTCGCTGGCGACGCGCGCCGCCCCGACGGCGCGGGTCTGCTGCCACGCCGACGCGCATCTCGGCAACGTCGTCGTCACGGGCCCCGAGTCGGTCGCGCTGCTCGACTTCGACGACGCCGTGCTCGCCCCGCCGGAGCGGGACCTCATGTTCGTGCTCGGCGGCGGGGTGTGGGCCGAGGAGCTGATCGACGAGCGGCAGCAGGACGCTTTCCTCCGTGGGTACGGCTCGCGCACGCCCGATCGGCAGCTGCTCGCCTACTACCGTGGCCTGCGCACGCTCGAAGACGTCGCCGACCCGGCCACGGTGGTGCTCGACGTGTCCGCACCCCGTGAGGACCGGGCCGCCAACCTCGGTTACGTCACCGCGACGGTGGCTGCCGGCGCGCTGCTCGACCAGGCACTCCGCAGCGAGTGACCGGCGTGTCGAGAGCCCGGCTCACCCGGTCAGCCGGGTGAGGAGAGCGTCGAGTTCGGCCTCGGACAGGCCGTTGTCGAGGAGGAAGTCCGGCATGTTCAACGACGCGATCGTCGACGTCAGGGAGCGCTCGATGGTGGTGCCGTGTTCCGAGAGGAGTTCGGTCACCGCGGTGAGCTGGTCGCGAACGCCGAGTTCCTCGTACGTCCGTTTCATCCGCTCGTAGGTGAGCAGGTAGTCGGCGACGATCTCGGCCGGCGTCGCTCCGGCCAGTGTGAGCAGCACCAGGGCGAGCAGTCCGGTGCGGTCCTTGCCTCCCGCGCAGTGGAACACCACGCAGCCCGGTGCGGCGGTGGCGACGGCCCGCACCGCGCTGACCACCAGCTCCGGGTGCTCGGCCAGCAGCGCCGGGAAGTACAGCGGCGAGCTGAGCCTGTCGATCCGCGTCCAGCGCTCGTGGAAGGGGGTGCCGACGGGGTCGAGAGGCGCCCGCACGGTGGTGATGCCCGGCGGCGCCGGAGTCCGACCCGGCGCGATCTCGTCGGTGTTCCGGAGGTCGACGACGGTGCGCACACCGTGGGCCCACGCCGCCGCCCACCCACGCTCGCTCAGGCGCAGGGGTGCTTCCATACGGACCACCGCACCGTGCTTGATCGTCCCCAGGCCACCGAGGTCGCGAGCGTTGACGCAGCCGTCCCACGCGAGTTCCCTGTCCCGTGTCATGCCTGGAAGGACGCATCACCCGGCGTGCGGGTTGGGGGCCACTGGGGGTCTACCGGGTGGCTGGGCCGTCTCCTGCAGGCTCCACAGCACCTGCTCGGTGATCGAGGCCCAGGCCTCGACCTGCTCCGGGGTCAGCTGGTCGAACACCAGCTCACGCACGGTGTCGACGTGGCCGGGCGCGGCGTTCTCGATCGCGTCGCGGCCCTGGTCGGTGAGCACCACGAAGGCTCCGCGGGCGTCGCTGGGGCAGTCCTCGCGGCAGACGAGCCCGCGCTTCTGCATGCGGGCGAGGTGGTGCGAGAGCCTGCTCTTCTCCCATTGGAGCGCCGTGGCGAGTTCACCTATGCGCATCCGGGGTTCGGGCTGGTCGGTGAGTTGGACGAGCACTTCGAAGTCGGGCAGGGACAGCCCGGATTCGGTTTGGAGTTGGCGAGCCAGGCGGGCCGTCAGCTGAGCATTCATCGTCAGGTAGCGGCGCCAGGCGCGTTGTTCGGATTCGGTCAACCATCGTGTCACGTGTCTCATCCTACCCGGATTTGTTGACGCATCATCTATGTTGGAAGAGGCGCCAGATGACACATCAACTACTTGGAGGAGCGGACATGACCGCCAACGTGGACTACGGCCAGCTGACCGGCACCTACACCATCGACCCCTCACACAGCCGTATCGGTTTTGTGGCCCGCCACGCCATGGTCACCAAGGTGCGCGGCGCGTTCAACGAGTTCGAGGGTACCGCCAAGGTGAACGGCGAGAACCCCGCCGACTCGTCGGTGGAAATCGTCATCAAGGCCGCCAGCATCGACACCCGCAACGCCGACCGCGAC
Organism: Saccharomonospora azurea NA-128; assembly: GCF_000231055.2. GTDB lineage: Bacteria > Actinomycetota > Actinomycetes > Mycobacteriales > Pseudonocardiaceae > Saccharomonospora > Saccharomonospora azurea. Next base: position 613,681 of record NZ_CM001466.1, read on the forward strand.
GGCCACCTGCGCAGCAACGACTTCCTCGCGATGGACGAGTACCCGGAGATCACGTTCAAGTCGACCGAGATCAAGCAGACCGGCGACGACGCTTTCGCCGTCACCGGCGACCTCACCGTCCGGGGCGTCACGCGCCAGGTCACCATCCCCCTGACGTTCGAGGGCCAGGCCACCGACCCGTTCGGCAACGTGCGTGTCGGGTTCGAGGGCTCGACCAGCATCTCCCGCAAGGACTTCGGCGTGACCTGGAACGCCGCCCTGGAGACCGGCGGTGTCCTGGTCAGTGACAAGATCGACCTCGAGTTCGAGATCTCGGCCATCAAGCAGAACTGAGAGCCGTAGAAAGCCGTACCCACCTCATCGAGGACGGTGTCATGACACTCGCAAGCAACGGCTTGCACCACGTCACGGCCATCGCCGGAGACCCGCAGGCGAACGCGGACTTCTACCTGCGCACGCTCGGGCTCCGGCTGGTCAAGACGACGGTGAACTTCGACTCGCCGAACGTCTACCACCTCTACTACGGGGACGAGCAGGGGCAGCCGGGCAGCCTGCTGACCTTCTTCCCCTTCGGGAAGGTGGCGGCGGGACGACGCGGGCACGGCCAGGCCACCACGACGGCGTTCTCCGTGCCCGCCGAGTCGATCGGCTGGTGGCGCGGGCACCTGGAGCAGGCCGGCACGGACGTGGGCGAGGTCGTCGAGCGGGACGGGGAGGCAACCCTGACCTTCCACGACCCCGACGGCCTGGAACTGATGCTGGTCGCCCACGAGCAGGACGACCCCCGGGCGCCGTGGGACAACGGCGTCGTGCCCGCGGAGCACGGGGTGCGCGGACTGCACTCGGTCACGTTGTGCACGGCCGACGAGCCGGGCACCGTGACGACCTTGGAAGAGCTGGGGTTGCGGCTGGTCGGACAGCACGGACCCCGGCTCCGGTTCGCCGCGGGCGACGGTGAACCCGGTGCGCTGGTGGACGTGGTCGTCGACGCGGGCGCGCCCCGAGGTCTCGTCGCGGGCGGGACGGTGCACCACGTCGCCTTCCGCGCACCGGACGACGACACCCAGCAACGGTGGCGCGACGAACTCGTCGATCGGGGCGAGGACGTCACCGAGATCCGCGACCGCCAGTACTTCCGGTCGATCTACTTCCGCGAACGCGGTGGAACGCTGCTGGAGATCGCGACCGACCAGCCCGGTTTCACCGCCGACGAGCCGCTGCTGGAGCTCGGCCGGGCGTTGAAGCTCCCGCCGTGGCTGGAACCGGACCGCGAGCAGATCGAGAACGGTCTGCCCTCGCTGTCCGTGCCGGGGGAGAACAACCCAGGCGTCGTCGAGGAAGCCGGAGCCTGAGTTGCGCGGGTGGTGCGGAGGTGGATCCCTCCGCACCACCCGACGTGTCACTCGGAGCGCAACGTCTCCAGGCGGGTCGCCTGGCGAAGCAACGGCAGGCTGAGCACGGTCGAGACCAGCACCGTCAGGACGGCGGCCCCACACACCGTCCCGAGGAGGCCGGCGTCCAGCTGGATGTCCAGGCCGATGTAGCGCACGGTCGGCAGCGTGACGCCCAGTCCGGCGCCCACGGCCAGCAGGACGCCGACCGCGACGGGAACGGTGTTCTGCCACAGGGCGCTGCGAGCCAGCACCGACAGCGGAACACCCGACGCGGACAGGGCCGCCAGCGGGCGGCGCCGCTCCACGATCTGCTCGATCGACACCAACAGCAGTGACAACGCGGCCACCGCCAGCACGAACAGCGATGCGGTGAGCAGCAGGCCCGTCATCGTGCCCGCCACCTCCTCCAGGCGCTCGGCTTCGAACATGCCCGGCCCCGGGGACATGCTGACGTTCCACTTCAGCGGGCTGATCGCGGCGGCCACCGCCTCGTACATGCCCGCACGGTCACCGTCGGCCATCACGTAGAGCGTGTGGGCCGCGTCCGGTAGCTCAACGCCACGAAGGGCCCCGGGCGTCGTCAGGACCTCTCCGGCGACCAGGCGGTTCGCCTTCTCCGAGGGAAGACCCTGGACGTCGCCGGGCACGGTCCACGTCGGACCGTACTCCGGCTCGTCGGTCGTGTAGGTGACGAAGCGCATCCGCTCACCGGCGTGCCGATCGGCGGGGGAGCCGTCGAGGCCCACGACGAACACGTCACCGTCGGCGCACGAGCCGACCTCCGCGAGCGTCGCCAGCGCCGCACAGTCACCGATCCTCACGAACGCTCCCGAACCGGAGCCGTCGACCGATTCCAGCACGGCTTCCTGGATCTGGTGGACGTCGGTGCTCGTCACGGTGTCGGCGAGCAGGCGGCGCGCTTCGGTCACGTGCTCAGCGGGCAGCCGCAGTTCGGCGGCCAGCGCCGGGGTCGGTTGCCACTGGCTGCCCCGAGGTTGTCCCGTGCTGACGGTCCCGATCAGGGTCTGGACGAGGATGGCTCCGGCCAGCACGACCACCAGCCCGGACACGACCCGGCTCGCGGTTCCGCTGTCGAGCTGCAGCCTGCGGACGGCCAGCTGCCACGCGGGGGAGCCGCCGCGCAACCGGTTCACCAGCTTCTCGACCGCCCAGGGCAGCAGGGCCACGACGCTGATCAGCAGCAGGGTACTGCCGGCGGCCAGGACGACGCCGACGAGGTCGGCGTGGGCTCGTTGCTCCACGAACAAGGTCGACAGCATCAGCGCCGCACCGAGCCCGGCGATGGACCAGCGCCAGCCCATCCTCCTGCGCCGGGGCCGTGCCTGACGCACCACACCGAGCGGCTCGACCACGACGCGGCGCAGCCCGAAGACAGCCGCACCGACGGCCAGTGCGGGCACGAGCACCGCGATCGCCGCGATCCCGAGCAGGGTCGGGGTGAAGTCCTCGGGGAAGAACCGCGTGTCGAACAGCTCGATCCGGCCGATCAGGGGACGCAGCACCGCGAACAGCGCGCCTCCGACGAGCAGGCCGACGAGCGCACCGAGCAGCGACTCCGCCGCGGCGACTCGGCGAACCTGACGACTGCTGACGCCCAGTAGCCGCAACGCCGCGAGTCGCCGCTCCCGTTGCGCGGCGCCCATGCGGGATGCCGTGGTCACGAAGATCAGCAAAGGCAGCAGGAAGACGACCACGAGCGGTCCGACGAGAGCCGCCGTGAGGACACCGAAGCTGTCGCCGGGGAGGGAGTCGGCTCCTCCGAAGCCGTAGACCCGATCCACGTTCTCCGCGGTCCGCAATGTCTCCAGGGGTGCGCCGACGTAGACGACGACGTCGTTGGCGGTCACCAGGCCCGCCTGACCGACCTCGCCGACCACTGTGCCGTCGATGCGTTCCTGTGCGACCCGTCCCTCGGGCGAGGCCAGGAACTCCGCGGCGGCGGGGGAGAGGATCACCTCGCCCGGACCCGGGATGCGGTCGAGACCGGGGGGTACCGGGGTGTGGTCCCCGCTCGGCGCGACCACGGTCGCCTGGACGTAGTCCGCACCGGCGTCGATGAACCAGTCGAGCTGGTACAGCGGGTCGACACCCGGTTCCGGCACGACCGACGGCGCCTGCCCGGCCTCGCGCTCTTCCTGCGCGCTGACGAGGGTGGGCACCGACGCTGCTGCCAGCAACACCGTGACGGCCATGGCCACCCCCAGCGTGGTCATGGCCAGTCGCAGCAGAGCCTGCCCGGAGATCCGGCCGCCCCCGACGGCCAACCGGAGCCCCAGCATCAGGTCGCGGATCATGCCACGAGCTCCGGGTGACCCGCTCGGCCGTCGCGCACGACGATCTCGCGGTCGGAGTGCGCGGCCACCCGCGCCTCGTGGGTGACCAGGACGACGGCCGCTCCGGTCTCCCGCGCGGCCTCGGTCAGTAGTTGCATGACCTTCTCGCCGTTGAACGAGTCCAGCGCTCCGGTCGGTTCGTCGGCGAACACGACCTTCGGCTCGGTCACGAGCGCCCTCGCCACCGCGACCCGCTGCCCCTGACCACCGGAGACGTCGCCCGGTCGGCGCTGCCCCAGCTCGCCCACCTCGAGGCGATCGAGCCACTGCCGGGCGGTGGACTCCGCGGCCTTGCGCCGGATCCCAGCCAGGCGCAGCGGCAACGCGACGTTCTCCAACAGGGTCAGCTCGGGCACGAGCTGACCGAACTGGAAGACGAACCCGAACTCGGTGCGGCGCAACGCGCTGCGCTCGCCGTCGTCCATCGCCACCAGGTCACGGCCCTGGTAGTGGATCGTGCCCGAGTCCGGCGCGATGATGCCGGCGAGGCAGTGCAGCAGTGTCGACTTGCCGGAGCCGGACGGCCCCATCACCGCCAGGATCTCGCCCGCGTGGACGTCGACGTGGGCGCCCTGCAGCGCCTGGGTGCGACCGAACGTCTTGTGCAGGTCGCGGCCCGTCAGCAGTGGTGTGGTCACGGGTTCACCGCCTTCTTCAGTGCGTCGAGCCGGGCGGCCGTCAGTTCGAGCCAGCGCAGGTCGGCTTCCAGGTGGAACAGGGCGTGGTCGCAGATGAGCTGGTCGGCGAGATCGCCGCTGCTCTTGCGCCGGGTCAGTTCCCGCATCACCCGCAGGTGGGCCGCGCGCTGGGTGTCGAGGATGTCGTGGGCGCTGCGTCCGGACAGCAGCGCGAGGACGACCTTGGTGTAGAGCGTGTTCTGCAGGTAGGGCTGTGGATCCTCCGGCGTGGCCAGCCACGCGTTGAGGTCCGTCACCCCGGCGTCGGTGATGGTGTAGCGCTTGCGGTCGGGGCCCGAACCCTGCTCGACCCCGGCCTCCTCGACGAGTCCGTTGCGCAGCAGGCGGGACAGCGTCGAGTAGACCTGGCCGTAGGCGAGCGGCTTGCCCTGGGCGAAGCGCTCGTCGTAGGCCCGTTTGAGGTCGTAGCCGTGGCGTGGCCCTGGCTCCAGCAGTGCGAGGAGCGTGCGGGACACCGACATGGCCTCCTCCTTCCCTCGGGAACGTTGTCGAGCCCGACTATACGCCCAGTGTATTCACCGAGTTCATACGGCAGCCAGATGCGCTGACCTGCGAAAACAGTCGGTGAGTAAAAGCACAATTGCATAAATCTGCAATTGATCACATGATGGAGCGGTCCCGTCCCGACCACCTGGGAGTGTTGTGCCCGTTCCGCTCTATCAGGCGAAGGCCGATTTCTTCCGCATGCTCGGCCACCCGGTTCGCATCCGCGTTCTCGAACTGCTCCAGGACGGGCCGAAGTCGGTGCGGGACCTGCGCACCGCCATCGACATCGAGGCGCCCAGCCTCTCGCAGCAGTTGGCCGTACTGCGCCGCTCCGGCATCGTCACCGCCACCCGCGACGGCGCCACGGTCGTCTACGCACTCGCCGGCGGCGACGTCGCCGAACTCATGCGTGCCGCCCGCCGCATCCTCACCGACATGCTGACCGGCCAGAACGAACTGCTCGACGAACTCCGCGCGGAAGAGGCCCGATGAGCCCGACCGCCGCGTGGCAGCGGGTGCGTTCCCTGCTGCCGGGCCGCGCCGACCTCCGGGCGGTCCGCCGCAACCCTCGCCGTGACCTGCTCGCCGGACTGACGGTCGCGATCGTCGCCCTCCCGCTCGCGCTCGGTTTCGGGGTGTCCTCCGGGCTCGGCGCCGAGGCCGGGTTGGCCACCGCCGTCGTCGCGGGTGCGCTGGCCGCCGTGTTCGGCGGGTCGAATGTGCAGGTCTCGGGCCCCACCGGGGCGATGACCGTGGTGCTCGTGCCGATCGCCGCCGCCCACGGTGTGAGCGGCGTCCTCACGGTGGGGCTGATCGCCGGGATCATCCTGGTCGGCCTCGCGGTCGCCCGGGCGGGCCGCTTCATGAGCTACATCCCCGCGTCGGTCGTGGAGGGCTTCACCCTCGGCATCGCGTGCGTCATCGGTCTGCAGCAGGTCCCGAACGCGCTGGGCGCCGAGGTCGACGGCGACCACGTCCTCACCCTGACCTGGGAGGCGATCCGCGCCTTCGCCCAGGATCCCGACTGGGCGGCCGTATCCGTCGCCCTGGCCGTGGCGGTGGTGATGCTCGTCGGCGCGCGCTGGCGGCCGCGTGCCCCGTTCTCGATCCTCGCGATCATCGCGGTGACGATCGTGGTCGAGCTCGCGGGTGTGAGCGTGACACCGATCGGCGATCTGCCCTCCGGGCTGCCCGCGCCGTCGCTGGGCTTCGTCGACCTCGCGGCTCTGCCCGCCCTCCTGCCGTCCGCGTTCGCCGTGGCCGCTCTGGCCGCACTCGAATCGCTGTTGTCGGCGTCGGTGGCCGACGGCATGACGGTCGGGCAGAAGCACGATCCCGACCGGGAGTTGTTCGGGCAGGGGCTGGCCAACCTCGCCGCACCGCTGTTCGGCGGTGTGCCGGCCACGGGCGCGATCGCGCGCACCGCCGTCAACGTGCGCGCCGGCGCGGGCTCCCGCCTCGCGTCCCTGACCCACGCCGCCGTGCTCGCCGTCATCGTCTTCGCCGCCGCACCGCTGGTGTCGGCGATCCCGCTCGCCGCGCTCGCGGGCGTGTTGCTGGCCACAGCGGTCAGGATGGTCGAGGTCGGCAGCGTGAAGGCGATGGCGCGCGCGACCCGCTCCGACGGCGTCGTGCTGGTCTCGACCGCCGTGGCCACCGTGGCGCTCGACCTCATCTACGCCGTGTTGCTCGGCATGCTGATGGCGGGTGCGCTCGCCCTGCGGTCCATCGCGCGGCAGGCCCGGCTCGACCAGGTGGACCTCAGCGGCGATCTCCCCGGGGCCACGACCGACGAGGAACACGCGCTGCTGGCCGAGCACATCGTCGCCTACCGCATCGACGGGCCGCTGTTCTTCGCGGCGGCGCACCGCTTCCTGCTGGAACTGCCCGACGTCACGACCGTGTCGGCGTTGGTGCTGCGGATGTCCCGGGTCAGCACGATCGACGCCAGCGGCGCCCTCGTGCTCAAGGACGCCATCGAGAAACTCGAACGCCGGGGCATCGCCGTCTACGTGTCCGGGATCAGGGACGGTCACCACAAGCCGCTGGAGGTCCTGGGCGTGATCACTCGGCTGGCGGCGGACGGGCGGGTGTTCGCGACGACGCCCGAGGCCATCGCCGCGGCACGCGCCCACCTGCACGACAACGGGACCTTCCCGGTTGCCGCGCCGCCACGCGAGCGAGCCTGATCGGGGCAACCACGTCAGAACACCAGGGCCATGAGCTGGATCGGGATCATGGCGATCACCGACGCGCACGAGACCGTGAACGTCACCGACTTCAGCGCTCCCCGGGTCGTCTGCGGCAGCAGGGTCTGCAACGGCCAGAACGTGTTGCTGGTGGCGTGGATGGCGAACAGCGAGCCCGCTCCGGCGGCCAGTGCCACGAAGACTGGGTCGATCCCCAGCAGCGGGAGTACCGGCCCGAGCACACCGGCGGCGGTGATCGAGGCCAGCACCACCGACCCGATCGCGATGTGCAGGACGGCCGCCACCAGCCACACCAGCAGGAGGGGCAGGACGGTGCTGGTGGAGAAGTAGCCCTTGAGCAGTTCGCCGAGGCCGACGTCCTTGACCGTCTGTGCGAGTGACCCGCCGACGCCGGTCAGGATCAGGATCTGCCCGCTCTCCTGGAAGCCCCGCCGGAACGCGGCGGTCGAACGCTCGGCGGGCAGGGTGCGGCGCGCGACCACGAGGGCGCCGACGAGGCCGATGAGCTGTTCCACCGCGAGGGCGTCGACAACGGCATCGACACCGACGCACTCGGCGCGTTGCGGGACGAACTGGTCGGGCTGGTCGGACACGACCTGTCGTCGGCGCTGGCGCGGGTCCCCGCCACCCCGGCTGCGGTGCGGAGGCGGTGATGACGGAGTCCTTCAAGACCGGTGTCGGTGTCGTGGACCGGTCGGTGGCGATCCTGGACTGTGTGGAGAGCCGCCCGATGGGCACGAGCGAGCTGGCCAGGACGCTGGGACTCACCGTGTCCACCGCACACCGGCTGGCCACGGCGCTCGCGGCGCACGGATTGCTGCGCCGTGACGCCGACGGCCGGTTCCATCTGGGACCGCGCTTCGCGACCTCCGCCTTGGCCGAGGTCGCCCGCCCGGTGCTGGACGAACTCTGCGCCACGGCAGGCGAGTGCGTCCAACTGTGGGTGCGTCGCGCCGACCACCGCCTGTGCGTGGTGAGCGTCGAGTGCGGCGAGGAACTGCGGGCGAGCCAGCCGGAGGGCTGCCTGCTCCCGCTGCCGCACGGCTCGTCGGCGCAGGTGCTGCTGGGCGAGTACGACCCCGCCGGACCCGGTTGGGTGGAGAGCATGCAGGGCCGCGCACCGGGTGTGGGGTCGGTGAGTGCGCCGGTGCGTCTGCACGGCGACGTCGTCGCCGCGGTGTGCCTGTCGGCGCCGATCCAGCGACTCGACCCGAACCCCGGCGCCCGCTACGGGGCGCAGGTGGTGGCCGCCGCCGCCCGCATCGAGGCCGCACTGGCCTGAGCGGGGTTCCGCAGTCGGATGGCCTGTCCGACTACTACCGCGTCAGGGCGGTCGACAACCACTCCGTGTGGCGGCCGGTGACGTGGAAGGCGACTGGTGAGCCCGGGAGCGGGAACAGGGGCCGCTGAAGCGTCGGCATGCCGAAACGTCTTGGGCTTCCCGTGCCCCGAACACCGCCATCGTGCGCCCGCGAACACCCGCAAACGTCACCTGGTCAGAGCTTTCCCGGCACCCTCTGGTTGCGGTTCGGTGGGGATCGCAACCGTCCGCGATGACACGGCGAGCGGGCGTTGGTCGACGCACGTCGAGCGGGAAGGAGCCAGCGATGCGCCCATTTTCTGAGCACGATCCAGCGGCGAGCCCACTGTCGTCGGCGGCACTGCGTTACCACGTGCGGCAGCGGGCCGTTGCCGATGGCGTGGGCCCGGAGGCGACCCGACCGTTCGGGCTGCTGGGCGCGGTTGGCGTTCCCACTCCGCAGCGGCGGAAGAGTCGTTACTGCCCCCACCGGCAGGTCGCCGTCGACGAGCAGGGGCGGCCGTTGATGGAGACGATGAGCAAGGAGTGGGCCAGCAAATCCTCCAGCGACGGGGACGAAGGGCCCGAGGAGGACTGGGGTTGGGAAGAGTGAACAGCGCGGCCTCGACGGTGGTGGTGTTCGCCCAGGACGCTGATGCCCCCGCCGACGCGGTGGTGCAGGAGCTCGACCGGCGTGGCGTGCCCGTGTTTCGCGCCGACCTGTCCTGGTTTCCGCAGCGGCTGCGGCTGGACGCACGCCTCGACGGCGAAGGCCGCTGGTGCGGCCGGCTGTGGACCGACCACCGCAGCGTGCGCTTGGAAGACGTGCGGGCCATCTGGTACCGCGACCCGGCCGCGTTCGAGTTCCCCGGCACGCTGACCGACGTCGAACGCGCCTACGCGCACCGGGAGGCGCGGCTGGGGTTCGGTGGGGTGCTGGCCGCGCTGCCGGTGCGATGGGTCAACCACCCCAATCGCGCGGCCGACGCCATGTACAAGCCGTTGCAGCTGGCCACTGCCGCCGCGTGCGGGCTCCGGGTGCAGCCCACCCTGGTCACCAACGCCCCGCCTGCGGTGAAGGACTTCGCCGACCAGCACGGTGAGCTGGTGTGCAAGTCGTTCGGCCCGAACACGATCACCGAAGGCGGCCAGCTCAAAGTCGCTTACACGCGCCGGCTGTCCCACGACGATCTGGCCGCACTCGAGGGAGTCGCCTCGACCGCGACCCAGCTGCAACGTTGGGTCGACAAAGCCCACGAGGCGCGCGTGGTGGTGGTCGGAGACCGCATCTTCACGATCACCATCACCACCGCCTCCGCCGCGGCCCGCGTGGACTGGCGGGCGGACTTCGCGGCGCTGCGCTACGAGCACATCGACACTCCCGACCAGATCGCCGAGCCGCTGCGCCGCTACATGCACGCGCTGGGCCTGGCCTACGCCGCGGTCGACTTCGCCGTGGACACCGACGGGCGATGGCACTTCCTGGAAGCCAACACCTCCGGCCAGTATGGGTGGCTGGAAACGCAGACCGGGGCCCCGATCACCCACGCCCTGGCTGACCTGCTCACCCGTCCGAAGGGGCAGCCGTGACCCGAAACATCGTCGACGTCGAATGGCGGTCGCACGCACACCGGCTCGCCGGCGAACTCGAGCAGGCGGGAAAGCTCACCGACCCGCGTCTAGCCGCCGCGGTGCAAGCCACGCCCCGGCACCGGTTCACGCCCACGGTCTACCGCCGCCAATCCAACGGCAGGTGGGCCTGCCAGGTCAGCGTCGACGACCTCGACACCGTCTACAGCAACACCACCCTGATCACCGCACTGACCGATACCGAGGAGACAGTGCTGTCGTCCTCGACTCAACCCGGTCTGATGACCCGCATGATCGAGGCGCTGCGCCTCACCGACGGGGCGCGCGTGCTGGAGATCGGCACCGGCACCGGCTACAACGCCGCCCTGCTGTGTCACCTCCTGGGCGAGCAGGCCGTGTTCACCGTCGACGTCGAGCCCGCACTCGTGCACGACGCGCGGCAGCGGCTGGCCCAGCTTGGCCACCACCCGCTGGTGGTGGCCGCCGACGGCGCCGCCGGCCTGGCCGAACACGCCCCGTTCGACGCGATCCTGGCGACATGCGCGGTGCCGGCGGTGCCGTGGGCGTGGGTGGAACAGACCACGCCAGGCGGGGTGATCCTCACCGACCTGAAGGTAGCGGTCAACGCGGGGAGCCTGGTCCGATTGACGCGCACCGACGTCGACCGTGCCGAAGGCCGCTTCGATCCGACGTATGCGGCCTTCATGGACCTACGCCATTCTCCTGGCGCGACCCGACGGTCCCGGCGGATACACCGCGACCACGACGACGCCGAGCACCGCACCACCTGTGTCGATCCGACAACGCCGTCGACGTCGCTGCTGGTGTGGTTCCTTGCCGCCCTCGAGTTGGGGCGCGATATCGCCCACGGCTACACCCTGCCCCCCGACGCGGGCCCCGGCTATGACGGCCCACCAAGCGCTGCCTTCCTCACCACACCGGACGGCTCGTGGGCCGAGGTCACGCTCGCCGCCGAGCCGAACGGCGAACACGTCGTCGTCGAAGGCGGGCCGCGTCGCGTGTGGCGGGTGGTCGAACACGCTCATCACACCTGGGCCCGCCTCGGCCGCCCGGGCTGGAACCGTTTCGGACTCACCGTCACTCCCGACACGCACACCCTGTGGCTCGACCGGCCCGACAGCCCGCACACCTGGCAGATCCCGGTAAGCCCCTACCCGAGTGAGTGAGATCGGGGCACGGCGGCACACCCGCCCGACGATGCTCCAGACGGACCGAATCCCGCGGGAGCGCACGTGGTCGTCGAACGGCAAGGCCAGCCGTTGGCTGCTGTGTCCTGGGCCCGGCTACAGCTGGGTTGCAGCGAAACGACGTGAGCAGGAGGCGTGCCTGCGGGCGTTGGTCAGCGACCTGGTGGAGTCCAGCGCGGCACGGCTGGTCCTCGGGCGCGACGACGTCGTGCTCGACGTTGATCGCCGTGTGCTGTATCGGCGGCTTTATGAGCTCGGACAGCCTGATCTGAGCGAACGACCACCTTCGCGCACACGAAGAGCCACGCCTGGCGATCCCGGACGTCGTAGGTTGGTGCTGGGGTCGGGGAGTCCAGGGGCAGTTCTACGGTGACCAGCTCGTTTCAGCTCACACCTGAGCACCCGGGCGTCACTGGACGCGCGCCGACTGTCCCGTGGCGACGGTGAGATCGAGCTGGATCGGCAGTTCCGGATCGTCCAGGGCGGCCCGCGCGTGGGCCAGTGCCTCGCTCTCGATGCGCTCGCGCAGCGCCGGGAGATCGGCGGTGTCCTCGACCGTGGCGGTGACCACGAGCGTGAGGTCGTCCGCGTGGCCGATCATCCGGGCGTCCGCCGAGGACACGCCGCGATAGCTTTCGATCTCGTCGGTGACCGCACGGGTCACGGCGGCCGTTGACAGTCTGGTGCGCCCCGCCCCTTCCGCCTGCACCTCCAGATCGCCGGCGCGGTCGGTGGAGAAGAGGATCACCAGCAGCCACCGCAGGCACAGCAGCACGAGCAGCAGCGCCGCGACGGCGACCACCGGCCAGAACCAGGTGCCGTTGCGGCCGGCGTAGTCGGCGACGACGTGGTCGGTCAGCGACCGGCGCTGGATCTCGCTTCCGAACAGGCCGAACGAGGCGGCCGCGCCGAGGCCACCCGCGGCGAGGAGGACGAGCGCGAGGACGATGAGAACCGTGCGGTTCGTGCGGTCGGCGTGCATCAGGTGCTCCGGGTGCGGACCGAGACGGACGGGGTCGAGCGCAGTTGGAGGCGCCGCAGCGTGTCGCGGGTGGCGTCCGCCGCCGCCTCGTCGAGTCGCCGCACCGCCGCCTTGTTGAAGCTGCCCGTGGTCGCGGACACCCTGATTCTGCGCCGTTTCACCTTCACCCGTGCCGACCGGACGCCGTCGACCCCGGTCACTGCCGCGCGCACGGCCGCCGCCACTCCGCGGCGGGTGTAGGCGGTGTCGACGGGCCGCGTGTCGGTGCCCGTTTCGGCAGCCACGCGAAGTCGGCGCAGTCGCGGGCGCTTCACCTCGGCCAGCAGCAGGACGAGGCCGACGACGAACAGCGCCACACAGACGATGCGGACCACGACGTTCTGCCACGACGTGCCGTCGGCCCACTGCTGAGTGGCTCGCCAGTCCCAGACCACGGGTTCCGCGCCGACCAGCGCGGCGATCACCTCGGCGATCACCAGCACACCTCCGGCGATGAGCGCGAGGCACAGCAGCGTGGCGAGGAGCCGGTTGACCAACCTCATGCGTTCGCCCCGTCCACTCGTCGTGGCCGCTCGCCCGTGGTCAGGTCGGTCACCTCGATGTCGATGTCGGTGACCACCAGTCCGGTCAGTTCCGCGACCCGGTCACCGACGTGGCGCCGCACGGCCGCGCAGACGCGGGGGATCGGCGCGGGCCAGCGGACGCTGATCACGAGGGACAGGCGCGCGGTGGCGCCGTCGACGCGGGCGATGGTCTTCGGCGCCGTCGTGAGGCTCGTGCGCCGCACTCCCGGGGTCTTCCGGCGACCGAGCATCCGCCCGAACCCGGAGGCGGCCGACCCGGCGTCCGGGATCTCCGCCGCCGCGTACGCCGCGATTTTCGCGACGACGTCGTCGCTGATGTCGATGCGGCCCAGCTCCGTGCGACCGGGCCGGGCGCGCTCCGGCGACATCGGTGCGGTGTCCTGCTGACCGGTCATCGGCTCTGGCGCCGGTCCGGCACGTAACGGGAGAGGTCGATGTCGCCGTCGAGGACCTTGCCGATCACGTAGCCGATCAGGGTCACGAACAGGACGATCAGCAGGTGGCCGAACCCGCCGAAGGCCCAGGACAGGCCGAACGCCAGCCCGACCAGCGTTCCGATGTGTGCGCGGGTCATGGTCCTCACCTCACAAGTCGATATCGGGATCGGCGCGCTCGTGCGGCGCGTCGACCAGGCCGGCGACGATCACGTCGACCCGCCGTCCCGCCACGTGCGGCGCGACCGCCGCCTGGATGCGCCTGCCGAGCTCCGGTACCGGGACGCCCCACTGCGCCGTGACCTGCACGGTCACGCGGTCCGGTTCCACGCGGACACCGGGCACCGTGCGGCCGGGCAGATACGACACGACCGGCGCCTGGGCCGGTGTGGACGTGCCGCCGTCGAGGTGGGCCACCCCGTCGCAGGTGCGGGCGGCGGCGGCCACGCGGTCGACATCGACACCGTCCACGATCCCGGGAGCCGACGCAGCGGTCATGACACCCTCTGCTGCGTGTCCTGTCCTTCCTCGTCCGGCAGGTACACGTCGTCCACGTTGATGTTGACCTCGGTGACCTCCAGCCCGGTCATGCGTTCGACGGCCTGCTTGACGTTGCGTTGGATGCTCCGGCCGAGCTCGGCCACCGAGATGCCGTACTCGACCACGATGTCCAGGTCGACCGCCGCCTGGGTTTCCCCGACCTCGACGCCGACTCCCTGGGAGAAGCTGGGGCCGGAGCTGCCGGGGATGCGTTCCCGGATGGCGCCGACGGCCCGGCCGCCGGACGTGCCCATGGCGTGTACTCCGCTGATCTCCCGGCAGGCGACGCCGGCGATCTTCGAGACCACGCTCTGGGAGACGCTGATCCGGCCGTCGTCGGTGGACAGCGGGTCGTGCGACGACCGTTTCGACGGTCGGCTGCCCGTGGTTTGCTCGGGTTGGGACATGTCAGCACCTCACGCAGATCTGCGGTACGAGCGGTTCCCTGACCGCATACCCCCTTCGCGGGCCCGAACCACACGAGTCGCGGGACAGGACTCGTTCGGGTGTCCCGGGCCGGTGGCGGGCCCGAGTGACGCGACCCGAGCACTGCCGTGTGCGCTGCGTGACACAGGAGTGCGCCGACACCTGAATCGGTTCATCATCGAGCGCAGTGGGGTGCCCGCTCCGGCGGGCGCACACAGTCCGACATCGCGACGGCGAAGGAAAAGCCACCTCATGACACAGGTTCCGAACATCACCCTCAACAACGGCACGTCGATGCCGCAGCTCGGCTACGGCGTGTTCCAGGTACCGCCCGACCAGGTCGTCGAGCCGGTGGCGGAGGCGCTGCTCTGCGGTTACCGCAGCATCGACACCGCCGCCGTGTACGGCAACGAGGCGGGTGTCGGCAGGGCCATCGCGGAGTCGGGTGTGCCGCGGAAGGACCTGTTCGTCACGACGAAGCTCTGGAACGACCGGCAGGGCTACGACAGCACGCTCACGGCGTTCGACGAGAGCCTGGCCCGCCTCGGCCTCGACTACGTGGACCTGTACCTGATCCACTGGCCGGTGCCGTCGCAGGACCGTTACGTCGACACGTGGAAGGCGATGCAGCGCCTGCACGAGGAGGGCCGCGCCAAGGCGATCGGTGTCTCGAACTTCCAAATCCCGCACCTGCAGCGGCTGCTCGACGAGACGGACGTGGTGCCCGCCGTGAACCAGGTCGAGCTGCACCCGAGGTTCTCGCAGGGCGAGCTGCGCGCCTTCCACGCCGAGCACGGCATCGCGACGGAGGCCTGGGCTCCGCTCGGTCAGGGCAAGGGACTGCTCGACGATCCCACGCTCACGGCGTTGGCCGACAAATACGACCGGACCCCGGCACAGATCGTGCTGCGCTGGCATCTTCAGCTCGGCAACATCGCGATTCCGAAATCGGTGACGCCGTCGCGGATCAAGCAGAACATCGACGTGTTCGATTTCGAGCTGGCGGCCGACGACATGGATTCCATCAACGCGTTGGAAACCGGAGTTCGCGTCGGCGCGAATCCCGACACCTTCGGCGCCTGAAGCAGTCTCTTCTCCACTGTCGAGAGCCCGCTCGCTGGATCCCCCAGCGGGCGGGCTTTCTTCTCGCGCATCGGACACAGTGTCCAGTCGGGTTCCATGATCTGGAATCGCCCGGCGCGGTTTGTGCGATTTCCCGACTTTCGTCGTAGTCCGTTCAGCTCAGGACCGTTCATTAGTCGCGAACCATTGGGCGGCTGTGCGGACTCCGGGGGCGCGCCATACTCCAGCAGTCGTCGAAAACGACGCAATCCTCGCCCCCAGGAGGAAAGTGATGAATCGCAAAAGCGCGGTACGCGTTCTCGCGTCCGTGACGATGGCCGCGGGCACCGCCGTGGCCTTCACCCTGCCCGCGACCGCCGCCCCTGCTGACGTCTCGGTGGTGCCCACCACCGAGGCCGACCCGGTGGTCCAGGCCATGCAGCGCGACCTCGGGCTCACCAAGGCCCAGGCCGAGCAGCGTCTGCAGGACGAGGCCGAGGCCCGCGAGGTCCACGAGACCGTGACCGCGAAGCTCGGCGCCGAGTACGCCGGGGCTCACTACGACGCCGACCGCGGCACGCTCGTGGTGGGCGTGACCGACGCCGCGGAGTTCGACGCGGTGAAGGCCGCGGGCGCCACGCCGCGGTTGGTCGAGTACACCGTCACGGAGCTGGAGTCCGCGGCGGCGAAGCTCGACGCGAAGGAGAGCGCCGCTCCGGAGGCCGTCACCGGCTGGTACGTCGACATCGAGGCCAACTCGATCGTCGTGACGACCGCTCCGGGCACCGCCGCGAAGGCGGAGCGCTTCGTCGACCGCGCCGGTGTGGACGCCGACGCCGTCGACGTCGTGGAGTCGAAGGAGTCGCCGCAGGCGCTGATGGACATCATCGGCGGCAACGCCTACTACATGGGCAACGGTGGGCGCTGCTCGGTCGGTTTCGCGGTGCAGGGCGGCTTCGTGACGGCGGGCCACTGCGGCACCACCGGCACCTCGACGTCTTCGCCGACGGGCCGCTTCGCCGGGTCGTCGTTCCCGGGCAACGACTACGCCTACGTGCAGACCGGCTCCGGCGACACCCTGCGCCCGTGGGTCAACATGTACAACGGCAGCGCCCGCGTGGTGTCCGGTTCGAGCGAGGCTCCGGTGGGCTCGTCGGTCTGCCGTTCGGGTTCGACCACCGGCTGGCACTGCGGCACGATCGAGGCCAAGAACCAGACCGTCCGGTACGCCGAGGGCAGCGTGTCCGGTCTGGTGCGCACGAACGTGTGCGCGGAGCCGGGTGACTCCGGTGGTTCGTTCATCGCGGGCAACCAGGCCCAGGGCATGACCTCCGGTGGCTCCGGCAACTGCACCTGGGGCGGCACGACGTACTACCAGCCCGTCAACGAGGTGCTCAGCGCCTACGGTCTCCGGCTGATCACCGGCTGACGTCGGTCACCGGCTGATCGGGAACGTCCCTGCTGGGGTGGTGGCGGGTCGAACCGCCACCACCCCGTTCTCGTGTCCAGGGGTGGGTCTCCGCGGGTCACTCCTGCGCGTGCTCGGGCGGTGTGCCGTCGGGCCACACGCACGGCGACGACGCACCCAGTGACAGGTCGCCCTCGACGCTCTGCTTGACCGACATGCGGAACGCGTCGCCGTTGTGCTGCACCGACACGAACCGGTCGGGCGCGTCGCGCTTGTCGGTGAGGACGCGGTAGTCGTTCGCGGTCCAGTAGTCGTGGAGGGCGTCGACGAACTCGGCGTTGCGTCCCTCGGGCAGGTCGTCGAGCCAGTACGAGCGCCCGACCTCATAGCGGCCCCGGGGGCCGCCGTCGGTGGGGTCGAGACATTCGGCGGAGTCGGCGCGCAGCAGGGTCAGCGCCGGTTTCTCCGGCAGTGCGTCCACGGCGCGGCGGATGTGCTCTTCCGCGCGCTGGGCTGCTTCGTGCTCGGTCATCGTGCGCATGTCGCTCCCTGGTGCTGTCGCGTCCGTGCCGGACGGGGTCGTGCCCTTGCCGCCGCCCCCGCACGCGGTGACGAGCAGCAGGCAGGCGAGGGCCGTCGCCTTCCGGATCACCTGTGTTCCTTCCCTCCGCGCTCGGCCCCGGGTCAGTCGGGTGTGCCGCCGACGACGATCGTGGCCATGTTGCGCAGTGATGCCGAGTCCTGGTTCCAGTACTCCGAGTGTGCCTCGGTGGAGTAACCCCCGGTGTACCAGTCGCCGTCGGTGCCCGCATCGGAGGTGAACACGTGGGCTCCGAAGTCGTCGCCGACGGGTTGGGGGCCGTGGATGAACGGCGGGGTGGCGCGGATGATGTCGTTCTCGGCCGTCGTGGCGTAGACGCCGGCGTCGTCGGGCAGGTCGAGGTCGGCGGCGCTGTCCACACCCACGCCCGGGCTGCCGACGAAGACGACGTTGTCGACGTCGAGCTGTTCGCCCTGCGCCGAGTGGCCGACGACGGTGGAGCCGTAGCTGTGCCCGATCACGGTGTTGTGGGAGCCCTCGCCGGTGTGCGTGGTGCGCAGGCCTTCCTGGAAGGAGCGCAGGTCGTCGGAGGCGTTGTCGGCGTACTCCTCCTTCCGCGCGTCGGGGATGCTCTGTGGCGCGTCGTAGCCGACCCACGTGATGGCGACGGTCTCGCTGTTGCGGGACTGGCGGTTGGCCTCGTCGAGGATGACCTGGCTGCGGTCCAGTTCTCCACCGATCCCGGAGAGGTTGGAGCCGGTGCCGGGCACGGACGTGACGACGTTGTCGGCGGTGTCGGGATTGCCGAGCGCGACGATGCCGCGGCCGTTGCCCTCGGTGGAGAAGTCGAGCAGGTACGCGCGCGGCCGGGTGTCGCCGGGTTCGGCTTCGAGGCGTTCGTCGATCGCGTCGAAGCCACGCAGGGTCCCGTTGAGGTTCTCCAGTTCCTCGTCCTGCTCGTCGGTGCGGTCGTCGCCGAGCGCTTCCAGTGTGTCCCGGCGGGTGGTGACTTCGGCGTGTTCCTCGGCGAAGCGGATGCGGTTGGCGCGGTCGCGGTCCTCGACGGGAATCCCGTCGAGACCACCGATCACGTCGCCGTGGGTGTAGATGGCGGATTCCTGCTCCATCGGCGTCAGGCTGTCCCACCAGTCCTTGATCTGCTGCGGCGAGGCGTCGTCGGCGGGCAGGTCCGCGGAGCGCACGACGTTGCCCTCACCGACGGCTTCGAGTTCCAGTCCCGCGTCCGACGGCATCAGCGCGGCCAGTGCCTTGGTGGCCACGTCGTCGGCTTCGTTCACGGCGGTCAGGACGGAACGCACGGTGTCCGTGAGCTCTTCGGCGACCTCGCGGTCGCGCTTCTTCTCCTCGTCGCCGCGGAAGTCGAACCAGCCGCCGTCCGCGGTGACGACCCCGGTCTCGGAGTCGAGGGAGAGCACCCGGGAGGCGTCGACGGTGGCCACCACCCCCTCGATGGTCTCCTGCCCTCCGGTGACCACGTCGGACAGTGCGCGCAGGGCGGGCGGGATGCGTTCGAGGTATTCGGAGGCGGTGTCGTAGGCGGAGCGGACGTCGTCGAAGTGCGTGCGGGCGGCGTCTGCCGCGTCGCCGTGCCAGCCGTCCAGGTCGGACACGGCGGTCTTGATGTCGCCGGCGGTGGCGGTGAGTTCCTCGGACAGGCGGGCCCACTGGTCGGCGGCGTCGTCGAAGGCCGAGGGGTCGGCGTCACGGAGTTCGCGGAAGGAGACCATGGCTCGTCACTCCGCGGAGCTCAACGCGGGGAGCGTGTCGAGCACGGTCTGCTCCATCTCGCGGTAGCGGTGGGCGCCGTCCTCCAGCAGCCCGCCCGCCATCGCGGTGCGCTTGCAGACGTCGTCGATCTGGAACTCCCAGGCGGTGGCGAGCGACGTCACCTTCTGCGCCGCGGCGAACCCCTGGTTGGCGCCCTCGTGCGCGGAGACCCGGCCGATCAGCTCGGCCTTCGCCTCACGCGCGGCGTCCGCGATCTCCACGAGCCGGTCACCGGTCGAGACGAGGGTGTCGGGGTCGACGCCGTAGCCGTCCATGTCCCACCTCTGATCTTGTGAACGTCGCGGGGATGGTAGCGACGGCGGGCCCGCGTTGGCGACGGTTCGAGCGCGGGAACGCTCGCAGATGCGAAGACTTTCGCGCTGGTCAGCGGTGTGGCTTCGCGGGTTTCGGGCGGGCTCGCGGTCGAGTCGTCGCTGGTGCGGGAGTTCCGACGGCCGGGCGCGCGGGCCGGACGCGTTCGGCGGTGCTGCCGGGACGTCGGGTCGGGTGCTTTCGAGAATCGAAACCGGCGTGGTGTCAGGTGCGCGAGACGGGTCGACGTTCCGCGCGTTCCGCGCGTTCCGCGCGTTCAGCGCGTTTCGCGACGACCACCGCCACGACGAGGACCGCGGCGAAGGCGGCGAGCCCGGTCCAGACCATGCCCTGGGTCACGGTGAGCCCGGCGCCGTCGACACCGCGTGTCCGCCCACCGTCCCGTCCGCTGAGCACGACGGCGACGACGCTCGCGATCACCGCGGCGGCGGCGGTCACGGCGGCGACGCGGCGCAGCAGGGCGAGGGGACGTCCGCGCAGCGCATCGTTCCGTTCGCTGGGCCGGGCGGGCGCGAGCAGGCGTGTCAACAGCAGCACCGCCGGGGGCAGCTGCAACAGCCACAGCGTGGTCCGCGGCCACCCGTCGAACCACACGTTCGTGCCGTACAGCAGGGTGTGCCACACGCTGAGCACATAGACCACGAGCACGAACCGGTGCAGCGCCCGCCACGCGCGAGCGCCCAGGCGGGTGCGGGCGTAGTAGGCCAGGCCCAGCGGGATCGCGAGGTAGAGGGCGAGCAGTCCGAGCAGGACGGCGATGCGACCCGTGCCGGAGGCGTAGCCGCCGGGCACGAAGGTGTCGACGAACGCGCTCCACACCCGGCCCGCCCAGCTCAGCCCGTCCTCGTTGTCGCGCACCAGTTCGGCGAAGAACAACGCGGCGTGCAGGAACATCAGCGCGACGGTGGTCAGGCTCGTCGTGCGGTGCAGGCGTTCCAGGCGCGCGGGGGAGACGGGCAGCCACCGGGGCGGGCGTCCCGACCGCAGCAGGCCGAGCATGGTCGTCAGCCACGCCCACAGCAGCGCCGACCAGCCGAACGCCTGACACAGCCAGTACATCGCGAACGTGTCGGCGTCGGCGAGGAACGGCATGATCTCGACCGTCGGCGACGTGCCGGCCGCCACCCGCGCGTACAGCCACACGAAGATCGCCGCGGTGACCACGAGCGCCGCCGTCGCGTCGGGAACGGCCGCCCGCAGGTCGGCGCGCAGGGCCGCCGTGTCGGGCCGCCGTGTCCACGTTGCCCCGGCCACGAGGTCCTCGATCGCCCACCGGCCAACACCCCCGTCCGGGTCTTGGCCGCGCGCGGCCGGTGATCGTGTTGTCACAGTCTTTCTGCCAGGTGACATGGGGGAAAGACAAGGGCGCCAGGTTCAGCGGAGGAACTCGGTGAGGGTGGGGGCGAGCTTGCGAGGTGCCTGCATCACGGCTCCGTGGCCGAGTCCGGGGAGCGTGTGGTGCCGGGCTCGGGGTAGCAGTCCGGCGAGTGCGCGCGCGGCGTCGTGGAACCCGGCGGGACTCCTGCCGCCGGTGAGCACGAGCGTGGGGCACCGCGCTCCGGCCCACTCGTCGGCGCGCAGCGGCGCACCGTGTTGCGTGTCGCCCAGGACAGCGAGGTCGTAGGGCAGGGTGTGCGCGAGGCCGGTGAGCGTGGACCACACGCCGGGAATCAGCCGCATGAGGCCGACCAGGGGAGACGGCATGCCCTGCGCGTCGGTCATGAAGGCCCGGACCGCACCGGCGCGATCGCCGGTGGCGAGCAGGCCGGTGATGCGATCGGTGAAGTCGTCGGGAGGTCCGAACCCGGTGTCGCGGCGCACGACGAACGGCGGCTCGTAGAGGGCGAGTTTCGTGACGCCGATGTCGGCGGCCGCCGCCCGCAACGCCAGCACGGCACCCGACGAGCTGCCGAACAGTGCCGCTGTCCCTCCCACGTGGTCGACGAGGGCGGCGATGTCGTCGATCTCGCGGCGAACGGTGTAGTCGTGGTGGTCGCCGCTACCGCCACGACCACGGCGGTCGTAGTTGACGACGGTGTGGTGCCGCGCCAGCAGTGCGGCGAGTCTGCGCGTGTCCCGCCGGTCGGCGAGAGCGGAGGCCACGAGGACGACGGCCGGTCCCTCCCCGGTGGTCTCGAACGCGATCGGCGTGCCGTCCCGCGAGACGACGGTGCCGGGGACGGGCTGAGTGGAGGTGCTGCGCATGAGGAGCCTTTCGTGCGTGGTTGGAGGTGTCGGGTGAGCCGGTGCGGGATCGCCTCATCGACGGCTGAGGATGATGAGCGTTGTGGGCGTCACGGCGCGGAGCAGGCGCAGTGGCAGCCCGGTGAGGGCGAGCACGCTGCCGTGGCCGAATCGTCGTCGGTGGCCGTGCACTGTTTCCAGTTCCAGTTCCCCGTCGGCGACGACGACCAGCACTCCCACCCAGGCGGGTGGGTCGTAGCGACGGGTCTCGCCCGCGTCGAGGACGACGAGCCCACGGCTCACGGCAGGACGAGGGGCAGGTCGAAGGCGGCGAAGTGCCGGGGTTCGAACGCGGTGATGGCGCTGATGTGCCCGTCGACGACGGTGAGGACGTCGAGGACCTGTGCGCGGAAGCGGCCGGGCAGTGCGCGCGTCTCGACGGCGGTGGGGCGTTCGACGTAGTGGGCGACCGCGGGCTGGGTGTTGGCTCGGGTGACGACGCTGCGCCAGCGTCCGTGATGCCAGGTGGAGGCGGGGTCGAAGACGTCACGGGTGAAGGCCACGAGAGTGGAGCGGCCCCGCAGCCACTGCGGGTGCGGCGGCATGGTCAGGCGCACGTCCTCGGCGAGCAGGTCGGCGAGGCCGTCGAGATCGGCCCGTTCGTGGGCGTCGACGTAGCGGCGGACGATCGCCCGTTCCTCACCGGTCGAGGCGCGCCGGGCCCACTTGTCGCGCTCGGGGGGAAGGTGCGCGCGCAGAGTCCTCCTCGCGCGTTGCAGGGCGCTCTTGACGGCGGCGACGCTCGTGTCGAGCAGCGCCGCGGTGTCGGCCGCCGACCAGCCGAGCACGTCCCGCGTGATGAGTACCGCGCGTTGGGTCGGCGGCAACCGCTGGACGGCGACGAGGAACGCCAGTTCGAGCGTCTCGCGCGCGAGGGTCGCCTGCGCGGGCGCGTCGGTTGCCGGGGTGGCGTCGACCAGCACGTCCGGCAGGGGTTGCAGCCAGGGCACGTTCGTGGGCGGCCGGGTGTCCTCACCGGCTGAAGGGGCGGACCGGTAGGGCCCCGCCACGCGCTTGTGGTGATCGATCAGGTCGAGGCAGGCGTTGGTGGCGATCTTGTAGAGCCACGCGCGGAACGTCGCACGTCCTTGGTAGGTCGCGCGTCGCCTCCACGCTCGCAGGAGGGTCTCCTGCACCATGTCGTCGGCGTCGTCGCGGGAGCCGAGCATCCGGTAACAGTGCACGCGCAGCTCGGGTGCGTAGCGGCTGGCGAGCTCGCCGAACGCAGCTCGGTCGTCGTCCTGTACGGCGGTCCGCACCAGTGCCTCCACGCTGTCGCCCATGGTCGTTCGCCCTTCGTTGACGGGGTGTCGACCATGTGACCGCCGGGCCGCGCGACAGGAATCGACGCTGTGTTGCGCATCACAACGAGCAGTGCTCGTGCGGACCGGCGGGTTGGCGGATGTCCGGAGCATGCGGCTCACTCCGAGGGCAAGGTCAACGCCGTGGTCCGGTGCCGAGGTCCCGTGGGCGCGCGCCGGGGGTACCGGTGGGTGGGCGGATGCCGCGGGCGCGCTGCACGAGCAGGGCCAGACCACCCGCGGCCGCGCCCCACGCGCCGTTGACCAGCAGCATCGGCACGATCGCGCGCGGCTCGGCCAGGGGGCCTTGGAGTGCGCCGGTGAGCAGCGGCGAGAGGATGGCGCTGAGCACGGTCGAGAGCACCGCGTAGGCCACTCCGGTGCAGACCAGCGTCAGCACCGGACGGCTGACGGCGCGCAGGCCGACCGCGGCGACCCAGACCATCGTGATCACGGCCGTCAGGATGCCGGGCAGTGCTGCGGGCCGGTCGGCTCCGATCTGGTCGAACACGGTGTTGGCCACCGGCCGGGCGAGGGCGAGGACTCCGAGACCCATCACGAGCGGCCAGCGCAGGTCCTTGAGAGCGGTCATGTCCCCGACGCTAGAGCGGCGCGGCGACGCTGCCATCCGTCTGCGGTCTCGAACGGTGTCGCTTGTGGCGGGACACGCCGTACGTCGGCAGGCGACACCGCGCTCGCGCGGCCTGTGACGGCAGCCGTCGTAGGCTGGCCGGGCTGTCGGACGGACAGCCAGCCGTTGCGTTCGAGGGAGGGCCACGTTCATGCCGTGCTTCCGGGCCGCCGACGGTGTCGAGATCTCCTACCGGTGCTGGGAGCAGGACTCGGCCTTACCGCTGGTGCTGTTGCACCACGGGTTCGTCGCCAGCGGGCGGACGAACTGGGAGGCCCCGGGGATCGTCCGCAAGCTCACGGAGGCGGGCCGCCGGGTGGCGACGATCGACGCCCGCGGCCACGGGTCGTCGGGTAAGCCCCACGATCCCGCCTCCTACGGGGAGGACCGGATGGCGGAGGACGTCAGCACGTTGCTCGACGTGCTCGACGAGCCGGCCGTCGACCTGGTGGGGTACTCGATGGGTGCGGTGGTGGCGGTGCTCACCGCGGTGCGGGACCGGCGGGTGCGGCGTCTGGTCGTGGCCGGGGTGGGCGCGAGCGTGGTGGAACTCGGGGGCGTGGACACGCGGGTCTTGCCCGCCGGGGCGCTGCGGCGGGTGTTGGAGGCCGACGATCCCGCGTCGGTGGCGGACTCTCCGGCGGCGTCGTTTCGGGCGTTCGCCGACGCGATCGGCGGCGACCGGGTGGCGTTGGCGGCACACGCCGCCGCC